>JADDPY010000565.1:0-16157 GCA_016781635.1 Rubrobacter sp. | reverse complement strand
GGTGCCCTGGAGCTCGAGCGTGCGGCGAGCCACCTGGGCTGGCTCTCGGGGCTCGGACGCCTGCTTGGCGACCCGTGGCTGGAGGCGTGTGCCGGCAGACTCCAGCTCGCCCTCCTGTGGGCGGAGGACGCCGACGGGCTCGCGCGGCTCGCGCCCGAGGCCGGCAAGCTCCGGCGAAGGATTCTCCGGACGCCGCTGCTCGCGCGCCGCCTGAAGGGGGTCGGGGTACTGCCTGGTTCCGTGAAAGTCTCCGGACCGGTGGTTCGGGCAAGGGGCGTCGGGCGTGACGCGCGTGACGCCGAGGAAGCCTACCGGTCTCTCCGCTTCGAGCCGGTGGTGCGCGAGGGCGACGACGCCCTCGCCCGTCTGCGGGTTCGTCTTGCGGAGGTCGAAGAAAGCCTCGGGCTCGTCCGGCGGGCAGGCTCCGTCTCGGTCCCGCCCACCGCGCTCCCCGGAGAAATCTCGGGCATGGGAGAAGCAGAAGTAGAGACCCCGCGCGGTACGGCGAGGCTTCGGGTGACGCTGGAGGACGGCGTCGTAAGCAGCTTCGAGCTCGACACACCCTCGACCCGGCACATGGGGCTCGTCGGTGCCGTCGCCGAAGGGCGGGAGCTGGCTGACGCCCTCGTGGGGGTGGCCTCGCTGGACCTGAGCCCGTGGGCGGTGGCGCGTTGAACTTCGTCGCCGTTCTGCTCATGCTGCTGGCCGGGACGTACTGGGTGGCCGTGCTCGAGGACTGGGTCTCCACGGGCAGGTTCCGGCCGGCGGGACCGGTCCTGTCCGGGCTCGCGCTCCTGGGGCGGGAGTCGCTCGTGCCGAGGAAGCCCGACAGGATCTTCTTCGAGGTGGCCCCGGCTCTACTGCTCGTCTCGGCGGTACTGGCCGCCGCGGTGCTGCCGCTGGCGCCGGGTCTGATCCTGGCCGACCTCGCCACGGGCGCGCTCTTCGTGAACGCGGCCCTGGCCTACGTGATGGTCGCCCTGCTCATGGCCGGCTGGGGACCCGACGGGGCCTACGCGATGGTCGGCGGTTTCCGCTTCCTCGGGCAGCTCGTCGCGTACTCCATGCTCATAGTCATGCCGATAACAGCGGTCGCGATGCGCTCCGAGTCCCTGCTGACGACCGAGATCGTGACCTCGCAGGCATCTCTGTGGAACGTCGTCTACCAGCCCTTGGGCTTCGTGCTTTTCTTGCTGGCGGCGATGGCGGTCGCGTTTCTGCCGCCCTTCGATCTGCCCACCGCCCCGGGCGAGCTCGCCGGCGGGGTCGAGGCGGAGTACACGGGGTGGCGTCTCGCGGTGATGCGCCTCGGACGCGCGGTCTTGGTGCTGACCGTGGCGCTCGCTGCGACGGTCTTCTACCTCGGCGGTTGGCTCGGGCCGGTCTTGCCGCCCTGGGCTTGGAGCGCCTCGAAGACGCTAGCCGTCGCAGCGGCGATGCTCTTTGTGGGGAGGTACGTGCCCAGGCTCAGGGAGGCGGACGTGCTGGCCTGGTGCTGGAAGTACGGGATACCGCTCGCGCTCCTCAACATCTTCTACGTGGGCGTCGTGATCCTGGGGGTGGCGTAGTGGTTCAGGCGGTCTTTGTGGGGGCCTTCGGGCTCGCGGCGGCCTGGTTCGGGGTCGTGGTTTTCAGGACGTCCTCGATGGTTCGCTCGGCGCTCGCGCTCCTGTTCTCGATGGCGGCCATCGGCGGGATGTTCCTCGCGATGGAGGCGGAGTTTCTCGGGGTCTTGCAGCTCATGATGATGGCGACGGAGATGGCCATCATGGCGATCTTCATGGTCATGTACATGATGGACCCGGGCGGGCTCTCCGGGATGGACATGACGCACCAGAAGCGGGCCTCGCTCGCCGCCGGAGCCCTGGGCGCTCTCGGAGCCCTGGCGGTCGCGGTGCTCGCCGACTGGGGCCCGATCGAGGCTCGGGTGCCCGCGGCCACGGCGCAGGTTCGAGAGCTCGGGATCGAGATCATGGAGCGCTCGATGCTGATCTTCGAGACCGCCGGCGTGACCATCCTGACGGCCATGATCGCGGCCACCGCGATAGCGATACAAAGCAGGAGGCGCTGATGGCGACGCTGACCGTAGCGCTCGTCGTCGGGGCGGTCCTTTTCGGGATCGGGCTCTACGGGGCGCTGAGTCAGACGAACCTGGTCATGATCATGATGGGCGTCGAGCTGATGCTGGGGGCCGCGATGGTCAACCTGGTCGCCTTCTGGCGCTTTCTGCACCCGGAGGTCTACGCCGGACAGATGTTCGTCCTGATCGTGATGACGGTCATGGCCCTGGAGATGACGGTGGGCTTCGGTATAGCTACCGGCCGCTTCCGCGCAAAGGGCTCGGTCGAGATGGAAGAAGCGCAGGACCTCAAGGGATGAGCGCTTGATCTTCACGCTGGCCATCCTCGCGCCGCTCGCGGCGGCCGCCCTGATCCTACTGCTGAGGCGCGGCGCCTCGGCCCTCGCCCTGCTCGGGGCGGGGGCCGGGCTCGCCGGCGCCTCCGTAACGCTCGCCCGTGTGTCGGGCGGGGCCTACCCCTCGGCGACGCTTCCGGGTCTACCCGGCCTGCCCCTCCGGCTCGTCGCGGAGCCCCTTACCGCGCTCCTCTCGGTGGTCGTTGCGGTCGTGGGCTTTCTGGTCCTGGTCTACGCGGTCGGCTACATGAAGGAGGAGGGCGGCAAGGCGCGCTTCTACGCCGAGATGTCGTTCTTCGTGGCGGCGATGCAGACCCTCGTCCTGGCGGGGGACTGGGTGCTGCTGCTCGCCTCTTGGGAGTTGATCGGGCTGGCCTCCTACCTCCTCATCGGCTTCTGGTTCTGGCGGGAGGGGATACCCCAGGCCGCGACCCGCGCCTTTCTCTACACGCGAACCGCCGACCTCGGGCTCTACGTCGCGATCTTCGTGCTGGTCTCGCGGACGGGGACGACCGAGCTCTCCGGTACCCTGGCCGTCGGCGGAACGGCCGCCACCGTGGCCGGTCTGCTGCTCCTCGTGGCGGCGATGGGCAAGTCGGCCCAGGCGCCGTTTCAGGGCTGGCTCCAGGACGCGATGGCCGGCCCCACCCCCGTCTCCGCCCTCCTGCACTCCGCCACCCTGGTCGCCGCCGGGGCCATACTGATGATCCGAGTCTCCCCTCTGCTGACGCCGACGGCGCAGCTCGCCGTCGGCCTTATGGGCGGTCTGACCATCGTCGTCGCGGGCCTCATCGCCGTCTCCCAGCGCGACCTCAAGCGCCTCCTCGCCGCCTCTACCTCCAGCCAGTACGGCTTCGTGCTCCTCGCGGTGGGCGCGGGCTCCCCGGCGGCCGCGCTCTTGCACCTCGTCGCGCACGCCGCGATGAAGAGCTCCCTGTTCCTCGGCGCCGGCATCTTCCAGCACGCCCGCGGCTCGACCGCGTTCGAAGACCTCCGGGGGGTCGGAAGCGAGCGGCGCCTCGTCTTCGCCGGGTTCGTCGTCGCGGGGCTCGCGCTCGCGGGCGTGCTGCCTTTGAGCGGTTTCTTCTCCAAAGACGCGGTGATCGCCGCCGCGTTTGCCTCCCCCTACGCGCCCGCGCTCGCCCCGTTCACCCTCGCGGGAACCTTGCTGACGGCGGTCTACGTCGCCAGGACCCTGAGGCTCCTCTGGCGCGGGGAGGGCGAGGATGAGCCTGTGGCGGGGATCGGGTGGATGGGAGTGGCCCTCGCCGTCCTCGTCGGGCTGGCCGCGGTCCTGGGTTTCGCCGCGGAGCCGCTCGCGCGGTTGACGGGAGGCGAGCCCCCGCGCGACCTCGCCACAGCACTCCTGGTCCTCACGCTCGCCCTGGCGGCGGGTGGGCTGCTCCTGGGCTGGTTCGTGCTTGCGGGAAGGCTCCTGGGACCGCTCGGCGTCCCCGCCGAGGAGGGGTTCCGCGTCGCGGGCGGCTTCGACGGGCTCGTCGCCCGTCCCGCGCTCGTGTTGGCGCGCATGCTCGATCGCCTCGACCGGTGCATCCACGCCGGCGTGCTCGGCGTTGGAGGGCTTGGGCTGGCGCTGGCGCGCGCCTCGCGGCTGGCCGACGAGAGGGGGATCGACGCTCTCATCGCCGCCCTGGTGCGCGGCCTGCGCGAGCTCGGTGGGCGCGCCCGAGAGTTGCAGAGTGGCCTCGTCCACAGGGAGCTCCTGCTCGCGGCTGCGGGCGCCGCCCTGATCCTCGTGCTCCTGGTGATCGGTCCGTAGAGAAAGGTTTTCGAATGACTTTTCCCATCGTCTCCGTCACGCTCTTCCTCCCGCTCCTCGGCGCGGCACTACTTTTGCTGATGCGCGGCTCGCCGCCGCGCGTCGCACACGGGGTGGGTATCGCTTTCTCCGGGCTGACGCTCCTGGGTGCCCTGTGGATGTGGGCGCGCGGGGTCCCCACCGGGGAAGTAGGCTTCTCGCAGGTCGAGGAGATACCCTGGATCCCCTCCATAGGGGCTGCTTACCGGGTCGGCGTGGACGGCGTGAGCCTCCCGCTCGTCCTGATGACGGCGGTTCTTTTCTTCGTCTCTCTGGTCTTCTCCGCGCACGTCCGCGAGCGCGCGGGCTCCTACGTGGCGCTCTTCTTGCTCCTCGAGACCGCCTGCCTCGGGTCGTTCGTCGCCCTCGACATGATCCTGTTCTACGTCTTCTTCGAGGTCACGCTCGTCGGGATGTACTTCATCATCGCCGGCTGGGGCTACGAGGGCAGACAACGCGCCGCCCTGACGTTCTTCCTCTACACCTTGCTCGGCAGCCTGCCCCTCTTGCTCGCCATCCTCGCGCTCTACCTCGGGAGCGAGCCCAACACCTTCGACGTGCGCGAGATCGTCGCTGCACCCCCGCTGACCGGGCTCGCCGCGATGCTCGCCCTCATCGCGATGCTGGTTACGTTCTTCGTGAAAACCCCCCTATTCCCGGTGCACACCTGGTTGCCTCTGGCCCACACCGAGGCGCCGACCGCTGGCAGCGTGATCCTCGCCGGCGTCCTCCTCAAGCTCGGCACCTACGGCCTCGTGCGCTTCGCCCTGCAGATGACCCCGGACGCCTTCCGCGCCGCGGCCCCTTACGTGGCCGCGCTCGCCGTCTTCAGCGCCCTCTACGGCGCATTCGTCGCCCTCGGGCAGACGGACCTCAAGCGCCTCGTCGCCTACACGAGCGTCAACCACATGGGCTACGTCGTCCTCGGCGTCGCCGTGGCCGCCGCCGCGACCGATGCCGGGACGCGGGCGCTCGCGCTCGACGGGGCGGTCTTGCAGATGGTCAGCCACGGGGTCGTCACCGGTGCGCTTTTTCTACTGGTCGGGATGCTCCAAGATCGGGCCCACACGCGCGAGATGCGGGAGTTCGGCGGGCTACTGCGGCTGGTGCCGGTCCTTGGCTGGTTCTTTGTCCTGGCCGCCTTCGCTTCCCTGGGGCTGCCGGGTCTGGCCCACTTTGCGGCGGAGTTCCAGATCTTTCTGGGCACCCTGGCTGTCTACCCCGTGGCGGCGGTCGTGGTTTTGGGGATCGCGGTGACCGCGGGGCTCTACCTGCGCGCCATCCAGGTCGCGTTCCTCGGGAAGCCGTCCGAGGACCGTGTGGGGATGAAGGACCTCGGGCGGCGCGAGCTACTGGCGGTCGTGCCGCTGCTGGTGCTGACGGTCCTGCTCGGGGTCGCGCCGTTCCTGGTGCTCGAAACGGTTCACGCCACCACGCGGGTACTTCTGCCGTGATCTCGCTACTTCAAGGCATGGAAGGGACGCAGGACATGGGTGGCGGCATGCAGATGGGGCGCGACCTGGCGCTGCTGGCGCCGGAGATCGCCGTGCTCCTGACGGCGGTCGGCGCCCTCGTGCTCGAGATGCTGCGCCTGCCTCGCGCGGCGTTGCCTTTTACCGTGATCGGCCTGCTCGTCGCCACCGGCCTCGCGATTCCGCTGCTCGGTACCGAGACGACGCTGTTCATGGACACCTTCAGAATCGACGCCTTGAGCACCTGGGCGAAGCTCGTGCTGCTCCCGGTCACGGCCCTTTGCGCCGTCCTGTCCTACGGGGAGGTAAAGGACACGGACCGGGAGGGGACGGTCTACGCCCTGCTCTCCCTCACTGCCCTGGGGGCGCTCGCGCTCGCCGGGGCGGGGGACGTCATGTTCCTCGTGCTCGGCGTGCTGCTCTCCTCCCTGGGCTCCTTCGCCCTCGTCGCCTATCCCCGCGACGACCACTCGACCGAGGCGGCGATGAAGTACCTCGTCTTCGGCTCCGTAACCTCGGCCGTCATGATCTTCGGCCTCACGTTCTGGTTCGGGGCGACGGGCTCGACCCTGCTCGCGGAGCTCGTGGCGCTCGAAGGGGCGCCGCTCGCCGCGGCGGCCGGGCTCGTCGCGGTCCTCGTGGGCCTGGGCTACAAGGCGTCGGTGGCCCCGTTTCACTTCTGGGCGCCCGACGCCTACGACGGCGCGCCCGTCTCTGTCGCCGCCTTCCTCTCGATAGTCCCGAAGGTAGGCGCGATCTTTGCGCTCGCTCAGGTCGTGCGCGACCTGCCCCAGGGGGCGGCCGGATGGCCCCTCGTCGTCGCCGGGCTCGCGGCCCTCTCGATGACCTACGGCAACCTCGCGGCGCTCGTGCAGGAGAACGTGGTGCGGCTTTTGGCTTACTCCTCCATCGCCCAGTCCGGCTACTTCCTCCTGGGCGTCGTCGCCTTCGGAGGGAGCGACCTCGCGGTCCCTTCGCTCGTGGTCTTCGCCGCCGCCTACGCCGCGATGAACCTCGGGGCGTTCGCCATCGTCGTGCTTGTGGGGAGGGATCTGCGCGACTTTGTCGGACTTGGGAGGGCGAGGCCAGTTGCAGGGGCCGCGATGGTGGTGTTCCTGATCTCGCTCGTCGGCGTCCCGCCCCTGGCCGGGTTCATCGGCAAGCTCCTCCTCTTCGGCGCGGCGATAGAAGCGGGTTTCGTCTGGCTGGCCGTCGTGGCGATCCTCAACAGCGTGCTCTCGCTCGCCGTCTACCTGCGGGTGGTGGTGCCGATGTACGGGGTGCCGAAGGAGGCGCCGGCACGCTCACGGACGGCTACGGTGGTATGGACCATCGCCCTCGTCGCCACGGTGGCGGTAGGGCTCGCGGCGCAGGTGCTTCTGGGGAGCGTCGCATGAGCCGGGGAAGGCCGTCGGGCCTCCCGGCCTCGCCCCAGCCCGCGGCCCCGCGCTGGTCGGGATCACACGGGACCGCCGCCCGGAGGGTCTTTACCGGGCCCTGCCTCTTCCCTCCGACGGCCGTTATTCGTGCTCGTGAAATATACTCGTCGTCCATGTCTCGATCTGCCAGGAAGCGTGCGGTGGTGCTCGGGGGCGGTCCGCGCTCGTCGCGTCGGTCGGGCGGCTTTCTGACCGTCCTGCTCGTCGGGGCTCTGCTGCTATGCCACGGAGTCCTCGGCTTCTCACACGAAATTTCCTGCCACGAGTGCGACTCATCGGACCTACTGGCGAGCGTGCCTCCGGCGGGTCACGAGCACGGTCCTCCGGGGCATGCGGCCGGGGACGACCCGGCCGTCGGGCACATGTTCCCCGGGTACTTCGGCATCGTCCTGGCCCTTTTCGGCGTGGCGGCACTCGGGCTGTTGCCCGGGGCGCGGAGGTGGCACGGGATCTCGAGCTCGCAGCTTTACCGGTCGCGGCCCTTGCCGACCTTTGCCCCCCTGCCGCGAGGACCGACTCTCCCCCTCTTGCAGGTGTTCCGGCTCTAAACCGTGCTCCCGCTCCCCTACGCGGGAGCACGGAAGGATGGTCGGCAACACCGAACAAGAGGAGATTCACTTGAAGACTTCGAGAAGGCTCGGGCTGTCCGGGCTGTTGTTGGCGGTCGCGCTGTCGCTCGCCTCCTGCGGAGGCTCCGGCGACGGAGGCCAGGGCGAGGGCATGCAGGGTGCGAACCACGGCGGCGGCTCCGGCGGCGATACGCAGGCCTCCGAGCAGGCGGCCTCGGAGACGACCGGCGGCGACATGCAGGGCATGGAAGGCATGGACCACGCCTCCACGAACATGGACGGGATGGCCCGGACGACCGTAGCGCCGAACGGCGAGTATTCGGACGCCGCGTTCGTGGACGCGATGGTGCCCCACCACGAGGGTGCCGTCGAGATGGCCGAGGTCGCCCTCGACAAAGCCGAACGCGAGGAGATCCGGACGCTCGCCCGGGAGATCATCGGGTCCCAGCGGGCGGAGATCGAGATGTTCGGCCAGCTCCGCGGGGGGCTCGACGGCCCCACGATGGAGGGGATGTCCGAGGAGGAGATGAACCGGTCGATGGGCATGATGGACGCCCGGGACCTCGCCGGGCAACAGCCATTCGACAGGGCGTTCATCGACGCCATGATGCCGCACCACGAGTCGGCGGTCGCGATGGCCGAGGTCGCGCTCGAAGAGAGCGAGAACCCGGAGATACGCCGCATCGCCGAGGACATAGTCTCGGCCCAGAAGCGCGAGATCTCGCAGATGAAGGAGTGGCGCGAGGAGTGGTACCCGCAAGGATGATCCTACTTGGCTAGCTAAACGTCTTATACATACAGGGGGAGCCGATGGGCTCCCCGCGAGTGTGCAAGCACCGGCGCTAGGAGGGGGGTAATGGGCGCCGACGCCTGTAATAAAAAGATCATACACCCAGAATAGCCGTTTTTCATGCTCGTCAGGCACAAAATGTCGGGTTTTTTGCGCTTGAGACGGCTCTACCCTCCTAACTACCGTTTGCGAGGATCGATTATGGGGGAAGAAGTTCGAAGTCTAGTTTCAAGGCATTTGATAGCGAGTAGTTAGAGGAGGATAACGATGGCGAAACTTTCCACGGCAGCATGGATTGCCCACGACTTGGGTCTTGCGGCCAGCTTCGGGGGCTTGCTCTTCGGCAGAACGGCCATGAACCCCAGCTTGAAGTACATAGAGTCGTCCACGGCCGACCGCGGTAGGGTCCTCAACAAGACCTGGAACCGTTACAACACCGTGAACGTTCTATCCTTCGGCCTCGCGACGGCGGGCTGGTTCGCCGGCCGTGCCGCCCTCTCGGGCCGCTCGATAGACAAGGATGCTGAGAACCTCTCTCGCATCAAGGACGCCCTGTACGTTTCCGGGGCCGTAAGTGGACTTGCCAGCGTGATCAGCGGTTTGAGGCTCGCCAACCAGGCCCCTGACGGCGCGGTGCCGATGGAGGACGGGAGCACGCCCGCTGCCGAGACGCCCGAGCAGGCCCAGAAGCTTATAAGGACCGTCAACACGCTTGGCACGGTAAACCTGGCGATTACCGGTAGCCTCATCGGCCTCACCACGGCGCTCGCGATGAAGGCCAACCAGTCCACGGGCTGGGCCATAACCTCTCGCCTCCTGCCGTAATCACGCAACAACCGTAGAACTAGCTTCTTGCGGCCCCCGGACCTGATGGTCCGGGGGCCGCTGGGCTTTGTGGAGCGGGGGTTTCTCCCTGCGAGGGCTTTTCCTACGCACGTCCTGTACGGGGCGGTAAACGGTAGCGTTGCTCGACCTTGTCCCTCCAAAGCGTGGGTGAGGGGCACTGCCCATAGCCGCGCCGTTTCGGGCGCCGAACTTCTCCATGGCCGGCATCTGGCTGTTCGCCAGGCCGCGATGCGGCTCCTACCAAGCGCCACACGAGCGCCTCTCCGTCCGGTGCGCCCACGGTCGTCTACCTGCCGGCGAGCCAAGTCTTCCATCGCCTTATTAGTTCTTCGCGCGCGAGCTCCGGCGGGATGTTTGGCTGCGGTCGGGGCCTACGATGGGCTTTTCGGACCGTACATCCGCGCCGGCTTCCGTCAGATGCTTAGGGGCGCTTTACGAGGGTTCTTTTTTGCTCGTCACCGCCGCCAGTATGTCGGCGGTTCCGATGGCGACGTGCGGCAGCCAGTAGCGGGTGCCTCTGTCGGCGAAGCCGAACAGCCACGGCGAGGAGGCGAGCAAGGCACCCTTGGCGGCGTCCAAGGCCAGGTGTACCGGCATCGGGATCTTCCTGACGAGCCCGAGCTCGTAGTCGGTGAGCAGGCTGTACACGGTGCCCGCTCCACCGACGAGGCGGGGCATGCGCGACGCGGCCGGAGAACCCTTCAGGCCGAGCAGGCTCGGGGCGGCCAGGTTCAAGCCGCTCGTCGCGTAGTCGAGCACCCCGTGGACGCTCGTGGGAATTACCCGCGGCAGCCTTATCGCCTCGTGCCAGTTCGGCGCCAGGTCCAGGCTGATCCTTGTCGTAGAGGTAGGCATCGAGATGCTCCTGTTCGGTGGGGTTCGCGCGGGTTGTACCCGAGCTCCCGACCGCCGCAAACGAAGAGCCGGGCTGGGCTTTTAGGAGGGGGGTAATTTTTGCCAGCCCGGTCTATAAAGGGTAGACGCGGCGGCGGACCAGTTGGTTACACCCGGTTTCGATGCCCGGTCGAACTTTCCCCGTTGCCCCGGCGTTCGAGGAGCCGTGCCGCTTGCTCGGGGGTGGGTATGCGGTGGACCCGTACCTCCACGCCTCGCTCGGCGTCGTAGAGGTCGAGGATGGGAGGACGGGGCTCGCCATTGGGACCATCCGACATGGGCCAGGCGGCGACGGAGTATCTCGGCCTGGGTTCGGGCGGCCGGGGAGCGCTGCCGACGCTCGGCGCGTCTGCGACGATCATATCCAAGTCGCTCGGGGTGGAGCAGATCGAGTTTCCGCCCCTGTAGCGGATCTCCCATCCTTTCTCCACAAATGCCCTCGCGATCTCCGCGTTGTTCATGGCGTTCCTCTGCTTTTCGGGTTCCACCAGCGGCCCGGCCTTTGCGGACGGCTTGGAGGGCCAGGGTCAACTGTTGACGCCCCTGGCACGTGGGGCGGAGAAGGCGAGGCCGAACGGGACGGCTCGTG
The DNA here is from genome assembly GCA_016781635.1 of Rubrobacter sp. GTDB lineage: Bacteria > Actinomycetota > Rubrobacteria > Rubrobacterales > Rubrobacteraceae > Rubrobacter_F. Next base: position 5,324 of record JADDPY010000565.1, on the reverse strand, counting down.
CGACTGCGGTAAACGGGAGCGGTCGGAGGCGAACCAGCCGTTGGAGATCGGGGGACCGGAGACCGGCGAGCAGGTACGTGAAGGGGCCGCAGTTCGCGGCGATGGCGAGCCGGGCGGTGAACACCTCACGCCGTCGCTACGCCGACCAGAGTTCGACGAGTGGTCCCCGCCGGCCGTGCAGGGGGTCTGCCTTCGGTAGGGTGACGTTCCGTATATTCTCCAGGACTTCGGGGCGTTCGCCCTCCGCGCCGGTGCGCAGGTCGTAAGACTCCTGGCCGTTCGGGTAAGCCCCGACGACCGAGAAATCGCCGCTGGATCCCCCGTTCTTGTGGCCCACCCCGGCCGGGATGACCACGACGTCGCCCGCTTCCACCTCGACTACCTCACCCTCGGGGCCACCGAAGGCGATGCTCGCGCTGCCGCCGACCACGCACAAAACCTCGTGGGAGGTCGAGTGGTAGTGGTGGTAGGGGAAGACGCCGTTCACCCAGGCTCCTCCCCAGCCGTTACCGGCGAGCTTTTCTTTACACCGGGACGGGTTACGCTCGGACTTCTCCAACGCTCCCGGGTAGACGAGCAGCGGAAGGCCCGGATTGTTGGGGATGCGGCCGTCGTCCTCGAACCGGTACTCGTGTATCCCATGCCCTCGCGTCTCTTCGCTCATCTGCGCCTTCCCGGTTCCGTTTTTGTTGTCGGATGAGGCAGGTTTACCACGTCCCCGGGCTCGAACCTGCCGGGGAACGCGAGGCTACCCGGCCCTCCTGCCGCGCCTCCCCGCCCTCAGGAACGCACCGGGAGAGGGGGATACCCTGGGCGTCGGTATGCTCCCCGCAAGAGCCTCCCGCAAGCTTTCTATACGCTGAACCCCGAAGGCGAAGCCTCGCGCATCGGTCCTTTCCACCCTGCCCTCCAGCAGAAACGCGCCTTCGCGGTGGAGGAGGTGGCCGAACTTCTCGTAGACCGAACGAAAGATCGTGGTTTGCAGCAGTCCCGCCTCGTCCTCGATCACCAGAAAGTACACGGGGTGGCCGCTCTTCGTCGGCGGGCTCTGGAGGCACTCGATCAGGCCGGCGGTCCGTGCGGGTGTCCCGTGGGGCGATGCCATCACCTCCTCGCTGGTCAAGACGCCCAGGCCCTTCAAGGCGTTGCGGTAGGGCGAGAGGGGATGACGGGAGACGTTCAAGGAGAGCGTCTCCCACTCCATCCTCTCCCGGGCCGTCTCCGAGATCGGCAGGCGCCTGACGCCCCTACCCTCCCTCGCCGTCCACCAGCTCGCCGGATGCGGCATCGGTATCTCCGGCTGGTCTCCGTGCCTGCCGCGTTTCTTCGGCAGCCTGCGCGCTTCCTCCAGCGCCCCCGCCCGTCCGCCGTTGCGCCCCGTCAGGGCGTCCAGAAAACCGGCCTTTGCCAGCCCCTCCAGCGAGTCCTTCTCCACGGTGGTCCTCCGGTACAGGTCCGCGACCGAGGCGAAGGGCTTCTCCTCCCGCTCCGAGAGGATCGAGGTTATGGCCTTGCGCGAGAGGCCCTTGGAGTAGGAGAACCCCACCCTCAAGGCCATCCCGGAGCCCTCGACGGTGAAGCCTTCCCCGGAGAGGCGGAGGTCGGGCGGTAGCACTTCCAGGCCGATCCTGCGGGCCTCGTTGAGCAGGGTGCGCGGGCTGTAGAAGCCCATGGGCTGGCTGTTCAGGAGGCCGCAGAAAAACTCCGCCGGGTGGTGACACCTCATGTAGGCGCTCGCGTAGGAGAGCTCGGCGAACGAGGCCCCGTGCGCCGCCGAGAAGCCGTAGACGCTGAAGCCCTCCATCCACGAGAAGACCTCCTCCGCTTTCCGCTCGGGTACGCCACGGGCCCTGGCCCTCCCGACGAACTCTTTTTTGAGGGCGAGCATCGCCCCCGGGCCCCTCTCGCGGGTCATGGCGCGGCGGACGAGGTCGCCCTCGGCGAGCGAGAAGCCCGCGACCTTGTGCGAGATCTCCAGCACCTGCTCCTGGAAGACCATCACGCCGTAGGTGGGCCTCAAGACTTCTTCGAGCTCCGGCAGCGGGACCGAGTAAGGTTCGAGGCCGTTCTTGCGCCTCACGTAGGGCGTTACGAGGTCTCCCCTCATCGGGCCGGGGCGGAACAAGCTGATCTGGGCGACGAGGTCGGTGAGCCTCCTCGGCTTGAGGCGCGCGGAGAGGTTCATCTGGCCCGGAGATTCGAGCTGGAACATCCCAACGTTTCTGCCGGTCCGGATCAGACGGTACGTCTCCCCGTCTTCCGGTGGCGGGGCGAGCGGGTCGATGTTGCGGCCGAGCTTCTCCGAGACGAGCTCCCCGGCCTTGCGCAGCGCCGTGTGCATCTTGAGGCCGAGGAGGTCGAGCTTCGGAAGGCCGACGTACTCCAGGTCGTCCTTGTCGTACTGGGCCCGTAACAGCCCCTCCTTCCCGGAAGGCTCCAGCGGCACGAGCCCCGAGAGGTGTTGCCCGCCGCTGCCGAAGACCGCGCCGCCGTTGTGGGTGCCCGCCTGCCACAGCCTCCCGTGGAGCCTTGCCGCAAGCCCCATGAGGAGCCCGTACCTCTCGCGATCCTGCAAGGGATGGCCCCGCATCGCCGGCTCACGAAGTGCCTTCTCCCAGCCGTGGAGCGGGTTCACGAGCGCGTCACGGTCCCTCACCCTCGCGGGCACGTGGCGCGACAACTCATTTATCTCCGCCGGGGGGTGCCCGAGCGCCCTCGCCGCCACCCTGACGGCCCCTCGCAGGGAGAGGGTGTTCGCCGTCGCGGCCACCGCGGCGCCGTGGTGTTCGTACCTCCGCATCAGCTCGTCCCTGACCCCGTCCCTCCCCTCCGAGTCCAGGTCCAGGTCTATATCCGGCGGGTCACTACGACCCTCGTGCATGAACCTCTCGAAGAGGAGCCTGTGGGAGAAGGGCTCCGGGCTCGTGAGCCCGAGGCAGTACGACACGAGCGAGTTCGCAGCACTCCCCCGCCCCGTCACCGGCACGCCCCTCGACCGCGAGATCCCCGCCGCCTCGTGCGCCAGCAGAAAATAAGACGCGAACCCGAGACCTCTTATGCAGGCGAGCTCCCGGTTCAGCCGTGTCCAGACTTCCTTCCCCGGGCTCCTGCCGTACCTCTTCACCGCACCAGCCCTCGCGAGCCTGAACAGCTCCCCCTCCGCCGATGCCCCCGCTGCGAGCCGGACGCCCGGCATGTGGACCTTCCCGGAGAGCACCACGGCGCCCGCGCACCTCTCCGCCACCGCCGCGGCGTTCCTCAGCGCCTCCGGCCGATCCCCGAAAACCCTCGCCATCGCCTCGGTGGACCTGAGATACAGACGGTCCGTCGGCCGGTATCCGGGCCCGGGTAGCCGGGAGAGGTTCGAGGCCGCTACGAGCACCTCGTGCAGGCGGTGATCCTCGGGAAAGAGGTACGCGACCTCGTTTGTCGCCAGGACCGGCAGTCCCTCCTCCCCCGCGAACGCCGCAACCCTACCGACCCTCCTCCGGCTCCCGGCGGTGCCGTCATCCGAAAGCTCCACGAAGAGATGGTCCTCCCCAAAAGCCTCGCGCAGTGCGCGTACCACCCTCCGGGCCTCCTCGACCCTCCCCGACAGGACGAGCCCGGGGAGGAGCCCGAAGGGGACCGCCCCCGTCAGGCACACAAGGTCCCCTGCGTGCCCCAGCAGAGTGTCGAGGGGGCAGACGGGACGTCGCTTCTCCGCCGAGGAGCACCTGTAGGACGAGACGAGACGGCAGAGGTTCCGGTACCCCTCCATCCCTTCCGCCAGCAGGACCACGTGCCCGCCCGTCCCCCGAACCTCCACGCTCACCTCGGTGCCCACCACCGCCGAGACGCCCGCTTCCCCGGCGGCCCTCAGAAACCTCGGGACGCCGGGGAGACCGTCCCGGTCCGTGATCGCCAACGAGGTCATCCCCGCCCCGGCCGCCGACCCCACGAGCTCCTCCGGCGTCGCGACCCCATAGCCATAAGAGAAGCCGCTCCTCACGTGCAGGTGCGTGAAACTCCGGGAAAACGCCCCGGAACCCCCGCCGCTCAATCCACGGTACCTACCAGGGACCACGCGCCGTCTTCCCGCGCGAGGTCCACCACCGCCCCATCCGAGAGGAGCAAGCGCAAGACGACCCTGTCCCTGGCTTCCTCCTCGCTCCACCACCCGCCGACCTCCCGCCAACGGGCGAGGGCCTCCACCACCCTCCGCTCCCCGCGGCACCTCCTCCGGTTCCGGGGGGGCAGCACGACGAACACGCAACCTCGGCGGTGCTCGACCTCGACCGGCTCCTCCGAAACATGCACCGCCCGCCCTCCCCGATCGGGCCTCTCCACCTCGGAAGCCCTGCGGAGCCACGGAGCGCCGAGCAGGTGCTCCGCAACTGCCCTTCTGGACTCGGGGGTCGGGAACAAGGGCTCCTCGAACCCCTCCGGCCGCAAGGGGTAGCGGTGTACCTCCGAAACGCCGACTCCCTCCATCTCTCCCCCTTCCGTAAGGGAGGAGCACGTTCCCCTTGGGGGCAGGAAGGGGTGGGGAGGCCCTCCCTCTCCGGGTACAATCGAGGGGAAGGGCGTCCTTGTCTTCCCAACACCCTCGCGGACCGCTCCTGGTTGGCCGCCGGTCGGTCTCGCGAGGCCCGGGGTGGGGGCGCTCCTCTTTTTCTTCTACTTCTTGCGCGTTCACGCTACCACAAACCGTAGTTTGCGGTCTACGGTGATATGAGATAAGGTATCGCCGCGAGACCTTTGGCGACGGGGGTGTGGGATGGTGCCCGAGAACTGGAAGACGAGGATGGAGATGCTCCGGCACCTGGCTCGGGTGGCCGCGAGAGGTGAAGGCGCGCCGAGCGTGCGCGAGGTGGGGGAGTCCGTCGGCTTGCGAAGCTCGCAGACGGCGCACAAGCACCTCAAGAAGCTGGAGGAGGCGGGTTACGTCGAGCGCGAGGGTGGGGTGAGGCGGGCCAGGGGCATCCGGCTGACGCAGAAAGGCTGGGAGGCGGCGGGTGAGATGCCGCTACTGGGTAGGATCGCCGCCGGCCGGGGGCTGGAGGCGGTGGCTGCCGGGGACGAGGCGTACTCGTTGGCGGCGGAGCTTCTCGGGTCGCGTTCGGGGAGGCCGCGTTACCTGTTGAGGGTGGTGGGGCAGTCCATGATCGGGGCGCACATCGCCGATGGCGACCTGCTCGTGATCGAGGAGGACGAGGACCCGCCGGACGGGACCGTGGTAGCGGCGCTCCTTCGCGGCGGCGAGGAGGTGACCGTCAAGCGGCTCTACCGCGAGGGGGAGACGTTGAGGCTCAGGCCCGAGAACGGCGACCACGAGGACCTCG
>JADDPY010000704.1 GCA_016781635.1 Rubrobacter sp. | reverse complement strand
CGGGGGTGCTGGGGACGGGGTGCGGCTCCTGCCCGTAAAGGCACCGGATGATAAAGGTCTGCGTAGAGGTGCGCGAGGAACACGCCCGCTTCAGGGTGGCGGTGCGCGCCGAGAGCATAGTCCGGGCGATCAGCCTCCTCCAGATGCGCCACCCCGGTGGCGACGTGCGGGTGGTATTCCCCATAGACCCCGAGGGGTTCTTCGTTCCGAAAGAGGACGGGGTTGGGCAGGTCGAGAGCGGGGGGCTACGACCCCTCCAAGATCCCGTCGTGAGGGTTTGATGAAAGGCCGCCTAGCCCGTTCGACCCGACGGAAACACGAGCGGATGGGCGCAGCGACTCGGGGACGAGAGTACCTGCTCCTGGCAGACGAGGACTTGATCTCCCTCGTCGAGACGGGCGATGCCGAAGCCTTCGCAACCCTCTACGAGCGCCACAGCCGCACAGCCTACTCCTTGGCCTACAGGATGATGGGCGAGCGCCAGGGCGCAGAAGACCTAACCCAGGACGCTTTCATAAGGGTGTGGCGCGCGGCGGGCAGCTACAGGGCAGCCCGCGGCAGCGTGAGGACGTGGATCTTGTCCATAGTGCACAACCGGGGCATAGACCAGTTGCGCTCCAAGGCCAGCCGCCGCAGGACGCAGGAGAAGGTGGAGGCTTCGGCGGCGAGGACGCAGCCGAGCGAGGAGGCCTTCGCCGAGACCTGGAGGAACACCCAACGCGACCAGGTGCGCGAGGCCTTGAACACCCTCCCGGGGGAGCAGTTGAAGATACTGGAGTTGGCCTACTTCTCCGGCTACACGCACGCAGAGATAGCCCGGCTTCTGAACCTCCCGCTTGGCACCATCAAAGGCAGGATGCGGCTAGGCCTCCAGAAGATGCGCGGCTTGCTGGTGTTGGAGTCAGCTTGATGTGCTGCGCCTCGGCCGGGACGGCCTGGCACCGCTGTCGAGGGCGTGCGGCACCCGGTATTTCGAGAGGAGAGTAGGAAGATGCTTGAACAATACTCCCGAGTCTCCGCGGTCGCGGGCCCGCAAGACCTCCGTCTCGAAGACTTCGAGAGGGAAGGGGTCCGGGTGGCGGAGCGGCGCTACGGGGCCAGGGACCAGATCTTCGCCCCGGGTGACCCCGACGGACAGCTCTACTTTCTGCTCGAGGGCACGGTGCGCTTGTACAGGATCTACGGCAGGTACAAGGAGGCCACGGTGGCGCTGTTGAAGGACGGGGGTGTATTCGGCGAGTTGACCCTCGAAGAGACGTCCTGGCAGACCGCCTTCGCCGAGGCCGTTACAGATGCCCGGGTGTTGACGGTAAGAAAATCCACCCTTACCGAGGTGATAAAGCGCCGTCCAGAGTTCGCCCTAAAGCTGTTCTCCTCGTTCTCCGAGCGCCTCAAGCAGTCAGACGAGGTGATCGAAAGCCTCCTAGAAAGGGAGGTCGCGGCGCGCCTTGCCACGTTGCTCTTGCGCCTCGGCGACCGCTTCGGGGAGCCCGACGGCCCCGACACGGTCCTCAACGTGCGCCTCACCCATCAGGATTTGGCCAATATGATCGTCTCGACAAGGGAGGCGGTCTCCAAGGTGATGAGCGAGTTCCAGCGCGACGGCCTAATCGAGGTACGCAACCGCAGGATCTCCATTACCCCGGAACTAGCCGCGTTGTCCTAAAACCTGCCTCGCGTGATGAGCTCGACCCCCTTGTCTGCTCGCCGGCCTCGGTGAGGCCGTAGGACGAATCGGTTCCTCCCCCCGATACCTTTGATCGGTGGCGGGTCGACCTATCTAAGGGTCCGGAGCCGAGTCCTGCAACAGGAGTTACTCGGTCATGTCCTCGGTCTGCCCCTGAGGCGGCGGCTCGACCCGCACGGGCACCCCGAAGTCCTAGAGCTGCTGCACCACCGTCATGCGCCCCTCCATAGACGAGCCTTCCCGGGGGCCTTCGAACATAGGCGTCTTCATCTTGTAACGCCTGACCCTCCCTTCTTCGTCCAGCCACACCTCCACCGGCACCTCGCGCACCCCCAGTTGCTCCGCCGTCTTCCGGGTTCTACGGTGCCCTACCTTCGCCGTCGCTCGCCCTGCTAACCGTCGGTTCCTTCGGTTAGCCAGAACTACCAAGGCCCGCGTCAAACCACGGGATGTATCCGAAGGAGGCCCCGGCACAAAGCGCCGGGGCCTACTGGGGACCAACATTGCTCTTGGAGCGTTCTCTTGTGGTCCCTAACCGGTACCTCCCGTGACGGTTGCTCTCTCGACGACCTCGAAGGCGAGCTCACCGTCTTGCAGACCGACTACCAGCTTGTCTCCGGGTTCGAGCGAGCCGTCGAGGATCATACGGGAGAGCTGGTTCTCCACCCGGCGCTGTATGGTCCTTCTCAGGGGCCTGGCCCCGAACTCGGGGTCGAAGCCCTCCTCGGCCAGAAGCCCTACCGCCTCGTCAGTGAACTCGACCTCGACGTCCTGGGCCCTCAGGCGCCTCCTGGTGCGCTCCAGCAGTAGGCCGGCTATCTCGGCTATCTGCTCCCTGGTCAGCGCGCGGAAGACGATCACCTCGTCTATGCGGTTGAGGAACTCGGGCCTGAGGCTCCTCTTGAGGATCTGCTCCATGTCTTCCTTGAGCTCCTCGAAGGACTCGTTACGCCGGGCGTGGGCCTGGATCCTCTCGGCGCCCAGGTTGCTCGTCATGATGATGACCGCGTTCTTGAAGTCCACGGTGCGCCCCTGGGAGTCGGTAAGTCGACCGTCGTCGAGGATCTGCAACAGGATGTTGAAGACGTCCGGGTGGGCCTTCTCGATCTCGTCGAGCAGCAGTACCGAGTAGGGCCTTCTCCTGACGCTCTCGGTAAGCTGCCCGGCCTCCTCGTAGCCGACGTAGCCGGGAGGGGCACCGACGAGCCTGCTGACGGTGTGCCGCTCCTGAAACTCGCTCATGTCTATCCGGACCATCGCCGCCTCCTCGCCGAAGAGGGCCTCGGCGAGGGTGCGCGCGA
>JADDPY010000299.1:9953-12525 GCA_016781635.1 Rubrobacter sp. | reverse complement strand
GGCGTCCTCGAGGTCGGCCATCCAGGTCTTCGCGCCCGAGTTCAGCGCGTTTATCGTCATCTTGCGGTCCGGCGGGCCCGTGAGCTCGACGCGCCTGTCCTGCAGGTCGTCTGGGATGGGCGCTATCTTCCAATCGCCGTTTCTGATCTCCGCCGTCTCCGGCAAGAAGTCCGGCATCTCGCCTGCGTTGATCCTCTCCTGCCGCTCGGCGCGCTTCTGCAGAAGCTCGTCCCGCCTCCCCGAAAACTGCCGCGCGAGCTTCGCGACGAAAGCGACCGCCTCCGGCGTCAGAATCTCGGCGAACTCGTCCGGTATGGGCGCCGTGAACTCGACCCCTTCCGTTCCCTGCCTCATACTAGCCATATAGTTTCGGGCTCCTTCCTTCTCTACACGAGGTCCCGCAGTAGCCCTACCCGCGGCTCCCTCCGAACAGGAGCCACTTTAGCAAGCCATCACGGGAGCCACATCGAAGAAACCGGCGCCCAAAACGTCAGAACCCGTGCCTGTTCTTAAACCCCGACCGGGACGGCCTGCTCGATGCTCACCGGACGCACGTAGACGGTGCAACAGGTCGGGACGCACTGCCACCGATACAGAACCTCGAACCGCCTGACGCCAAGCCACACCTTGGAGCCCATCGCCGGCGTCTCGTCCTCGTAACGGTAATCCACGACCTCGTCCGTCTCTGCATTCCTGTACTGAACCGGAATCATCTTCCGCTCCTTCCGTCCGCTCCTTAACGTAGCACCAAGTTAACAACGCGTTTACTATAAGTCCAATCGTTTGCTTGTATTGTCGTGATAGATGGTATCTATATCTATCGAAGGGTGGCCGGGATGGTATTGAGGCAGTTGGAGTGCTTTCTGGCGGTGGCGCGGCTGGGGAACGTGAGCCGTGCAGCGGAGGAGATGTACCTGACGCAGCCGACGTTGACGGCGCGGTTAAAGGGGTTGGAGGATGAGCTGGGGGACCAACTTTTCGTGCGGACGAGCCGCGGGATGCGGCTCACCCCGGCGGGCAGGGAGTTTCAGCCCTACGCGGAGCGGTGCCTCGCCAGCATCGAGGAGGGCAAGCAGCATTTGAGGGAGCTCCGGGGGGCTTCGGGCGGCCGGATCTCCATAGGAACTTCACCCGGCGTCAGCACTTACGCCCTTCCGGCCATTTTGGAGCGGTTCACGGCGGTTCATCCGCGGGTGTCCGTCTCGGTGAGGACGGGGCATTCTGAGGAGGTCCTGGAGATGGTGCTGAAGGAGGAGGTGCAGGTCGGGATCGCGCGTGCCGTCAGCCACCCCGAGGCAGAGAACGTTACGCTGTACGAGGACGAGCTCGTTCTGGTCGTAAATCCGGACCACCGCTTCACGGAGAAGGGCTCGGCGGAGCTTGCGGAGGTCGGGCGGGAGCAGCTCATTCTCTTCGACCACGCCTCGGGCTACTACGAGACCACCCAGTCCCTCTTCAAGGACGCCGGCATCCGGGAGCTTCGCACCATAGAGCTGGACAACATAGAAGCGGCAAAGAGGATGGTCGAGCACCGCCTCGGGGTAGCGTTCCTTCCCCGGACGGCGGTCGTGAGAAGCGTGGCGGCGGGGCACCTCTCCCTTGTAGAAGTCGAGGACAGCCCTGAGATGCAGCGCCCCGTCGTCGCCCTCAGGCGCCGCGACGTCCCCCTCACCGGCACGGTGGCGGCGTTCCTGGAAGTCGCCAGCACGATGGGCGATAAGGGAAACAGGGCCCAGCTCTCCCCCACCCTCGCCGCCGAATTCGAGAACCTCCAGCTTATAGACCTCTTCTCATGACGGCTCTACCCGCCGAAGCGCGCAACTTCTCGGGGAAGACACGACGAAACCGCCCGCTTTGTCCCCAATGGCCCCATCCAAGACTTCACGAGGATGTGGTCAGGCGGGGAGTCCAGCGGCTGAGGAACAAGCCGCGTGTTCGTCCTGTCCCCAGTACCCGGCGCAGGGGTGCTCTGGTCGGTGGGTGGCGGACGAAGCACCCCTCCTTACCCGGGCGAGGTTGGGCCGTTACATGACCCTCGAGATCGGCCTATGAGGAGGGTAGCGCGGCCCCGCTCGGCGACGCTGGCGCTCGTGGGCTTTGCCTTCTGGGTCGTGGTCGTCGTCACCCTGCCCGTCCTTACGCCCGACGCGTACTATCCGGTCGAGCAGTCGATCAGCGCGCTGGCGCTAGTCAGGTTCGGAGGGGCCATGGATGCGGCCTTTCTCGCCTTCGGCCTCGGCAGCATAGCGCTCGCCTCTGGCCTGTACCGCTCGGTGGAGGGCGCTCTGCTTGCGCCGCTCCTGCTCGCCGTCTGCGGGCTGTTGTGGGTTTCGTTGGGCTTCTTCAGAACCGGGTCGGGGGGAATCATAGTGGCGCTACACGGCGTTGTTGCGACGACTTCTTTTTTGCTCATCCTCGTCGTGATGTTCCTGTTCGCGGAAAAGTTTCGCGGCGACGAGCGCTGGCGGTCGTTCGCGCGTCCGACCGTTGTGTGGGCCATCCTTGCCGTCGGGACGTTGCTCTCGATCCCGGTCCTGAGCGAGGAGATATTCGGGATCTCGGAACGACTCTT
>JADDPY010000299.1:0-9822 GCA_016781635.1 Rubrobacter sp. | reverse complement strand
GACAATGCCGTGGTGATCGCGCTGGCCGTGCGCAACCTGCAGGGCAACGTGCGCCGGCGAGCGATACAGCTCGGTGTCGCGGCGGCCATCGGGCTCCGCATCATCTTCGTCTTTATAGTCTCCTTCCTCGTTCAGTTACCGCTGCTCCAGTTGATCGGCGGGCTGCTGCTCGTCTATATCTCGTGGCAACTCGTCCGGGGCGAGGACGAGGAGGCTAACGTCAAGGCCGGCTCGGGGCTCTGGCAGTCCATCCGCATCATCGCCATCGCCGACGCGGTCATGTCGCTCGACAACGTGATCGCTCTGGTCGCCATCTCCCGCAACCCGGAGGGCGACCCGCGAGTATGGCTCGTGGCCCTGGGTATCGCGCTTACGATCCCGATCATCGTGTACGGCGCCACCATCTTGAGCAACCTCATGAACCGCTTCCCGATCATCGTGTACGCCGGCGCCGCGCTCCTGGTCTACGTCGCCGTCGAGCTGATGTTCGACGACAAGCTGGGCATCGCACAGAGCGTCGCGGAGGCGACGGAGGGTTACCACCGGATCATCGCCCTCGCCGCCGCCGCGATCTTTACGGCGATCGCCTTCTACTTCAACCGCCGCACGGCGAAGGCCGCCTAGACGAAGACTACGCAAACGAAGTTTTAGGGCCCCCGGGACCGGCCACGCCGCGTTCGGGGGCCTTTGCTATTACGCTGATGGCCTCGATTTGTTAGCCGACTTTTAAAAGCTCCGGGACGACGCCTCTGACTTTTTGCGACCCACCGCACAGCGACGCGTTGGGGTGCGGGCCGGCTTCGGTGAATTGCTACTTCTGCGACTGCGCTCCCTGAAACCGGAGACAGAACGCAGACTGTCGCGGTTTCGTGTAGGTATGAGATCATCCGGAATATGGACCTTTTGCGGAGAGCATGCAGGCCGAAGCTCCCCGACCTCACACCGCACTCCCGCCTGGAGGTCGGGAGCGGCGTGGTGTCGGACGGCATCCTACCCGTCCCCGACTCAGGACTCTGGGGCTAACGCGTGGCCGACCCTAAGGAACGGTTTTCCACGAGGGCCGGAAACTACGCGAGGTACCGCCCTGGCTACCCCCGAGCGATTCTGGAGGAGCTGAGCGCCAAGTACGGTTTTACTCCGAGCTTCGTAGTCGCGGATGTCGCCTCCGGTACGGGGCTACTTTCGGAGCTTTTTCTGGAGAACGGCAACCGCGTGTTCGGGGTCGAGCCGAACGATGAGATGCGCGAGGCGGGAGAGCGCTACCTGGCGGGCTATCCTCTTTTCGAAAGCGTCAGCGGAACGGCCGAGGAGACTACGCTACATAAAGAGAGCGTCGACCTCGTCGTGGTCGGGCACGCCTTCCACTGGTTCGACGTTCCGAAGGCACGGACCGAGTTCGGGCGGATTCTGCGGCCCGCAGGATACGCGGCGCTCCTGTGGAACGAGCTCAAGCACGACGCGTCACCCTTCATGGATGCTTACGAGCGCCTGATCCGTCGTCACCAAACCGAGAGGTACGCGGACTTCGACCGCAGAGAGGGCATCCGCGCCTTCTTCAACCCCGAACCATACGAAGAACGCGTCTTCCGCCATTCCCAGACCTTCGATCTCGACGGGTTGCGAGGCAGGCTCCTCTCGTCTTCTTACGTTTCCGACGAAGGACGGCCCGGATACGAAGACATGATGCGCGAGTTGAAGGACGTCTTCAGGACGCACGCGAGGGACGGAAAGATCGTGTTCGAGTACGAGACGCTCGTGTATATAGGGCGTCTCGGGTAGGCTTCCTTCCCCTCCTGTGTAGGCTGCATCTACAAGCGATCTTGTATAATGCGTCGCGTTGGGTGTTGATCGAAAGGGGAAACCAGTATGGCTGTTTCGCTCTCCAAAGGCGGCAACGTCTCGCTAAGCAAGGAAGCTCCCGGGCTGAAGGATGTGGTGATCGGGCTGGGCTGGGACACGAGGTCCACGGACGGGCAGGACTTCGATCTCGACGCCAGCCTTTTTCTACTCAAGGAAGACGAGAAGGTCCGTAACGACTCGGACTTTATCTTCTACAACAACAAGAAGAGCTCCGACGGCTCCGTCGAGCACCTCGGCGATAACCTCACCGGCGAGGGCGCGGGTGACGACGAGCAGATAAAGGTCAACCTCGAGGGCGTCCCGCAGGACGTTCAGAAGCTCTCCGTGGGCGTCACGATCCACGAGGCCGATTCCCGCAGCCAGAACTTCGGGATGGTCAGCAACGCCTTTATCCGCGTAATGAACGGCGTGGACAACTCCGAGATTGCACGCTACGATCTCTCCGAGGATGCCTCGACAGAGACGGCGATGCTCTTCGGCGAGGTCTACCGGAACAAGGGCGAGTGGAAGTTCAAGGCCATCGGACAGGGCTTCTCCGGGGGCTTGGGTCCCATGGCTCGTAACTACGGCGTAAACGCCTAGGGGCGGCAAGAGGTAGAAGGGGTACGAGTCCCGGCCGGCGCTACGAAGCGTCGGCCGGGACTTCTTTTCGTTGTACGACGCCCCGGCGGGGGCCGGCATGGGAGGTTTTTTATCGTGGCGATCTCTCTTAGCAAGGGCGGCAACGTCTCGCTGAGCAAGGAGGACCCGAACCTCAGGAAGGTCGTCGTCGGGCTCGGGTGGGACGTGCGCGCCACGGATGGCGCGGACTACGACCTCGACGCCTCCGTCTTCCTGCTCGACGAGAACAACAAGGTCCGCAGCGACTCGGACTTTATCTTCTACAACAACCTCCGCTCGGCAGACGGCTCCGTCGAGCACACCGGGGACAACCTCACCGGCGAGGGCGCGGGCGACGACGAACAAGTCAAGGTGGACTTGGCCAGTTTGCCACCGGACGTAGCGAAGCTGATTTTCAGCGTCACGATCCACGAGGCCGACGCCCGCCGCCAGAACTTCGGGCAGGTCGGAGGGGCGTTCATCCGCGTCGTCAACGGGGAGACGGACCGGGAGATCGTACGCTACGACCTCTCCGAGGACGCCTCGACGGAGACGGCGATGCTCTTCGGCGAGGTCTACCGCAACAGGGGCGAGTGGAAGTTCAGGGCCGTAGGCCAGGGCTTCGCCGGAGGCCTGGGGCCAATGGCTCGTAACTACGGCGTCAGCGTAGGGTAGGCGACAGAAAGCGTGGCTTAACCCATGAAGCAGTTCAACAGGGGCCAGAAATCCAAGCTGGCCGACCTCACGCCCGCCACGGACCTAACCGTCGGCCTCGACTTGCAGGCGTCGGGCTCGCCGACCTTCGACATAAGCTGCTTCGGGGTAGACGCGGAGGGCAAGCTCTCCGACGACCGCTACTTCGTCTTCTTCAACCAGAAGGCGAGCCCGAAGGGCGAGGTCCGCCAGCTCGGTCCCCGCGACGGAGACGCGGAATCCTTCGAGGTCCACCTCTCGAACCTCCCGCCGAAGATACAGAGGTTGGTCTTCACAGCCACCCTCGATGGGGCGGGTACGATGTCGCAGGTCTCGCGAGGGCACCTGAGGCTGCTCTCGAACGGCTCCGAGGTGGCGCGGTTCCCGTTCACGGGGTCGGATTTCTCGCAGGAGAAGGCGGTCATCGTCGGGGAGATCTACCGAAAGGACGTCTGGCGCTTTGCCGCCGTCGGCCAGGGTTTCAACGGAGGGTTGAGCGCACTGCTCGAACACTTCGGCGGCCAGGAGGTAGCGGAAGACGCGGCGCCCCCTCCCCCACCGGCTCCTCCGCCCGCGCCGAAGGTGAACATCAGCAAGGTGACGCTGGACAAGAAGGGCGACAAGCAGGTCGTGGACCTGAGCAAACGAGGGGGAGACCGCCCGATCCACATAAACCTGAATTGGGACGCCTCGGCGGGCAGACGCGGCGGCGGGTTCTTCGGCTTCGGCGGGAGCAGCGCGCCGGACCTCGACCTCGGGTGCATGTACAGGCTCAAGAACGGGGACTCGGGCGTCATACAGGCGCTCGGCGGCAACTTTGGGGCCAGGGACCGCTCGCCGTTCATCTTCCTCGACAAAGACGATCGCAGCGGCAAGGCGTCGGACGGGGAGAACCTCTACCTGCACCGTCCCCAGGAGATAGACCTCGTCATGGTGTTCGCGTTCATCTACGGCGGGGCGAGCGACTTCACGAGCGTAGGCGGCCGGATGGCGATCACGGACGGGTCCGGAGATCAAATATTGATTCAACTCAACAGCCCGGACCGCAACCGCAACTTCTGTGCGATCTCGACCGTGCGCGCCTCGGGGAGTTCCGTCGAGATCACGAAAGAAGAGCAGTACTTCCGCGGCCACAAGGAGGCCGATGGACGGTACGGTTTCGGCTTCCGATGGACGGCGGGATCGAAGTAGTAGAGTAACGGTGGGAAACCGTGGCGAACACGAAGGGGAGGTAGATCGTGGCGATTAACCTTGAGAAGGGTCAGAGGATCTCGCTGGAGAAGGACACGGGCGGGAAGCTCTCGCGCGTGAGGATGGGGCTCGGATGGGACGTGGCGAAGGTCGGGGGCCTGCGAGGTTTCCTCGGCGGCGGGGGCTCGGTGGACCTCGACGCCTCCTGCGTGATGTTCGACGAGGCCGGCCGGGCCGTCGATACGATCTACTACGGCCAGCTCTACAGCAACGACGGCTCCATCGTCCACACCGGGGATAACCTCACCGGCGCGGGCGAAGGCGACGACGAGCAGATTATCGTCGACCTCGACCGCGTGTCCCCGAACGTTCGGGCGCTGGTATTCGTCGTCAACTCCTTTACGGGCCAGACCTTCGACAAGGTGGAAAACGCCTTCTGCCGCATCCTGGACGAGGATACGGGTAACGAGGTGGCCCGCTACAACCTCTCCGGGCGCGGCAACCATTCGGCCCAGGTGATGGCGAAGGTCTACCGCCACGGCGGCGAGTGGAAGATGCACGCCATCGGCGAGAACGCCACGGGCCGCACCTTCCGCGAGCTGATGCCCGTGATGACCGCCAACCTCTAGCCCGGGGCCGGAGGAACATGGACTTGCTTCGGGGCCCCGGCCTGCGCGCGGGCACGGCCGGGAAACCCGTGACGCGTCTCCTGACCGTCGAGCGCGACGGCAACCCCTTACGCCGCTACGGCCACGTCTCGCCGCACATCGGCAAGGTCGCCCCGCTCGACGCCGGCGCTCTTAGGGAGATAGCGGACCTCGCCGCCGACGCCCTCCCCCCCGAAACTGCGGGACAGACGCTCGTCGTCGGTATGGCCGAGTCGGCGCTGCTCCTCGCCTGGGCCCTCACGGCCCGCCTCGGAGGGGACGCGGAGCTACGCTTCACCACCCGTGAGGATCGCAGGACCGTGGGTGAGCGCACGTTTCTCGAGCCCCACTCGCACGGCCCCGTCCACGCCCTGGCGCTCCCGCCGGGCCGCTCCTACGGGCGCGTGGTGATCGTAGAGGACGAGCTTACAAGCGGGGCCACCCTCCGAAACCTCCTCCTCGCTATCCGCGATGCCGCTCCGCTGTGCCAGGTAGTCACCCTCTCCGACCGGCGGCCGCCCGTAAAACACGAGCTCTTGCGCGCCGAGATGGCCGGCCTCGGCGTCGACCTCTCGGTGCTGGACCTCTCGGACCATGCGAGCACCACGTCACGGTACCGGCCAGACGTAGACGCCGGCGAGCACTTCCGCATGCCCTTCCGCGGGAACCCTTTCGGCCGGTACCCGGCGGTCTTCGAGAGGGCGGTCGACGCCCTGGGGCGGCGCTGCCGTGGCCTGCGGCCCGGGACCCTGTACGCAGTCGGGGAGTGCATCGACGTGGCGATGACGGTCTGGGAGGCGCTACCTACTCGCGAGCGGCCTATTTTTCGCCACATTACACGGAGCCCCTGGCTCGTGGACGAGGTGGTCGTGAAGGACCGCCTGGACCTGCGCGCCCCTGCCGTGCCGGATCACTTCCTGTACAACCCGGATGAAGGCTTACCCGAGCGCGCCGTGATCGTCGGCGAGAGTTCGACGTCGCCGGTCGCCGCGAAGCTCGCCGGTCTCCTGGCTTCCCGAGGGGTCAAGACCGCGACGGTCGAGGTGGCGCGCGCTTGATCGAGACGCCCTGGCCGAACCTCGTAGTCTACGCCGAACCCGCCGGGGAGGTAGACCCGTACGATGAGGCCAACACCTCGCTCTTCCGGGGCGAGGAAGCCTTCGCCCCGGAGGTGACGGGCTGGCGACGCTGGTCCAAACCCTCCCCCGAGCCCCGACCGGACGCGACCTTCGAGACGTTGTTGCTCGCCTCCGTACGCCGCGAAAAGCCAGCTATGCTTGGCATGGTCGCGACCCTCGCCGACGGAGTCGCGTCCTCCGTCGCATCCCCCCCGCTCCTGGTCGCCGTGCTCCGGGCCGGCGTCCCGGTCGCAGCCCTCCTCTCCCGCGCGCTGTCGCGGCGCCTCGGGGGTGTCGCAGTACCGGTCGTGGCGCTCTCGCTCTTCGATGGGCTTGGCTGGGACGGCAAGGCTCTGGAGCAGGCGCTAGAAGATTATCCCGGAAGGCCGGTCGTTTTCGTCGACGGCTGGACGAGCGGCGGGGGCGTAGCCGGGGAGCTCGCCCGCTCCTGGAAGCGTTGGATCGCCGCCGGCAACCCGGACTTCACGGGCGGGGAGGGCCCGCGCCTCGCCGTTCTCTGTGACCCGCGCGGCCTCGCCCACTTCTCGGCAGTGAGGGCGGACCGGTTCGTTCCCTCCTCCCTCTTCACCGCCCCCGAGACTCTAGGCTTCTCGCGCGGCTTCGCTGCGGGGCCCGAGGGGAGCGGCATGTTCCGCGTCTACCGCTTCCCCACGAGCTTGCTCCGGCCTCGTTACGTAGAGGCCTGGATGTCCGAGGAAGGCAATACGAAGCTCGAAGCTCCCCGGGACGAAGCACCCCCCGGCTCGGTGCCGCCCCCCGGCTGGCGCCTTCACGTCAACGAGGTGGTGCGCGCCCTCATAAACCGCAGCCCCCGCGAGGTTCTGCTCCGCGAGCACGAGGGTGCTACCGAAAGTCTCGCGGCCGTCCTCCACCTCTGCCGCTTACGCGGCGTACCAGTCTCCTACGGCCGACAAGAGGTGGCGGCGTGGGGCGCGCTAGCGGCTGCGAGGATGGGGAACTAGATGCGCCGCGCCCTCATCCTCGACCTCGACTACACGCTGCTGCACCTCGAAGCCTTGCCCGGTGCAGTCGAGGTGCCCGGCCGCACGCGTTCCGCATACCTTTCCGCCGCAACCGCCGAGGCCCTGGCCGACCTCTCGGACGGGCACGAGGTCTTCCTTGCCACCGCCCGCTCCTGGCACGGGACGGAGCCGGTCGTCGCGGGTCTAGCCCGTCACGACGTCCAGGTCTCCGGTGTCGTCCTCGAAGATGGTGCGCTGCTCGGCCTCCCCGGGGAGCACCGTCCCCTGGAGCCAGGCCGCTCCTGGGACCTTCTGAGGGCGAAGCTCGAAGCGGCGGCCGAGGAGCTTCCCCCCTTCTCCTGGCAGGAGGACTTCGAGGCGTGCCTCGTGGCGCGGTCCATGACCCCCACGGAGGCGGAGGTGTTACTGACGGGGCTTCGTAGCGTTGCTCGGGAGCTCGACCCGACGCTTCGTCTCTTTCGGGACGGCCGAAAAGTCTACGTGACGGGCGCGAAATCGGACAAGTGGACCGCGCTCGTGGCACTTCTCGGGGATCGCGCGGCTGTTGCCGTCGGTGTCGGGGATGGCGAGAACGATGCGTGCTGGCTCTCGCGGGTAGCGTCGCCGTGCACCTTTGCAGGGGCGGCACCCGAGGTCGTCGCGCTCGTGGGGAAGGCCGGGGGCCTCGTGGCGAGGGACTGGGGCCACGGCGGCATAGGAGATCTGCTGCGGCGGATACCGTCGCTGGCGGCGCCCGGCGGTGGAGTGGCTGCTGAAGGCAGGGGGCGCGAAGCGAACCTGTAATACAAAAGCCTTTTAACCCCTTCGCCTCTACTGTTAGGCGGGGAGGTAGGAAGTGGAGAAGAGACTACTCCCGAGGCGGAGTGCCTCCTCAATGCCCAACACACAACCCTTCGACCGGATTCCGTAAAAGACGTTTTGCTCCCGAGAAAAACAGACCCGAGGCGGCGCCCTCGGCGCGGTCCACCGAGTTTTGGGTGCCCGGGGTTGGCGGTCGGGCCTTTTAGAGATCGAACTCCGAGGGGCTGATACCGACGGCGTTGCAGGCGTCGCGCACGGCCTTCATTTCGTGCGTGTCGAAGTTGCCGTCGGCTCCGCCGATGACGATACCGACCTGGATCACGGCGCGTGCCTGATCTTCCTTCTTCTTGAGCTTGGAGATGGCCTGGAGCGCTTCGATCCTCCCGAAGTCGGGGTCCTCGGCGACCTTATCGAGGTAGAAGTCGAACTTCTGCTTGAGCTCGGAGGCCTGGAAGATCTTGAGGGTCTCGTTAGAAGTGATGAGGGCCGCCGTCTTGCGTCGCTCTTCGGGGTCGATGCTTCCATCGGCGCTGGCGATAAGCGCGCACATAGCCATCGAGCCGTTTGCAAAGTCGCTGTTTCGGTATTTGGCCGCGTTCGTCTGCAACGAGGCGCTCATTTCGTTGGCGTTGCGCTTGAGCTGGTCCCAGAAAGCCATATTCCTCCTATATTTCGTCCCAAGCGAGAAAATACCATACCCCTATGCTCGTTGGCTCCAACTAAACCGGAGCGGCAAGCTCGCGGTCTCGCGCCTACGTGATGCGACGGAAGCCGCCCCGCATAGGTCGTATACTGGCATGCAAAGATTCGGGAGCTTTTCGGAGGAGATAGCGTGGAGCGCAAGACCATCGTAGTAATGGAAGGTGACCAGACCGGGCAGGAGCTTCTAGAAGAATCCCTGCGGATCCTCGACCCCTCGGTAACGGGCCTGGACCTGGATTTCAAGCGGTACGACCTCTCGCTGGAAAACCGGCAGGCGACGAAGAACGGGATCGTACATGAGGCGGCCGAGGCGATGAAGAAGCACGGCTTCGGCATAAAAGCCGCGACCGTCACCCCGGAGGTATCCGGCGACGTCGGCTCCCCGAACGCGATCCTGAGGAGCGGCATAAACGGGACCGTCATCGTCAGGACGGGGCGGCGCATCCCCGGGGTCAACCCCGTCGTAGGGCTGCACGCGCCCATATCCGTGGTGCGCATGGCCGTCGATGATGCTTACGGCGCGAAGGAGTGGCGCGAGGGCGAGGAGCTCGACGAGGTAGCTTACCGCACCGAAAAGATCTCACGGAGGGTATGCCGCGGCGTCTCGGAGTTCGCCTTTATCCAGGCGCGCAAGATGCGGGCGAAGGTCTTCGGCGGGCCGAAGTACACCGTCTCCCCCATCTACGAGGGGATGCTCAAGGAAGAGATGGACCGGGCCGCGAGCCTCAACAAGGACATCCGCTACGATCCGCAGCTTATAGACGCCACGTACGCGCTGCTCCTCTCGACCTACGGCGAGCCGCTGGTCATACCGACCCTGAACCGCGACGGGGACTGCATGTCCGATCTCGTCCTGCAGATGTTCGGCTCCATCGCCGGCGCCGAGTCGCTCCTGATCGCGCTCGACGAGAACGAGAACCCCGAGACGGTGATGGCCGAGGCCCCGCACGGCACGGCCCCGAGCCTGGAGGGTAAGAACGTAGCCAACCCGATGGCGATGATCCTGGCCGGCGCCGCCCTCCTGGGCTTCTTCAAGGACGATCAGGCCGACAGGGTCTCCCGCGCCATCTACGAGGCCACCTTCGAGAACGTCCTCGAAGGGACCCGCACCGCCGAGCTCGGCGGCTCCTCCGGCAGCAGCGAGTTCACCGACGAGGTCATCCGCCACGTCAAGAACAAGCTGGAAGTCTGGAGCGCGCTGGCTTA
>JADDPY010000341.1 GCA_016781635.1 Rubrobacter sp. | reverse complement strand
TGCTCCTGAACGTGTGTTAGGTATTTAACAACATTTTCGTCACATATTGATACGATAAATTTACTCATACACCCACTTGTTCAGGAGAAAAATCGTTTTGGATTACATAGATCGCGTAAAGGGCTCCAAAGGATCGAAAGGTTTCTCGGCGCGCACGAACCGTTCTCTCAACGACGTCGTCAAGCGCTTGATCAGGGCTGGCGAGCAGTCTCGAGAGGTTCCAGATTCGCTCGACTCTCAGTCTTTGAGGCAGCTAAGGCTCATGAAGGGGCCCAGAACGGGGCTGCGTGGGAAGCGCTAGGAGCGCGGTGTCGCACGACAGCGGTGATTGGGGCGAAAAGGATAGAACGGCGCGGATCATCGTCGCATAGGGTCGAAACTCGTCTACTTTACCGGGGCAAATCTATCTCGTAGGTGTCAACCTCTCGGAAGCCCAAAGAGCATGGGAGCTTGCGACTTACCTCGTTCTCCGTGGACAGGCCGGAGACGACCTCACGGAAGTCCATCTTCTCGGCTTCTTCCAGAAGCGCACATCTATCGTGAGTGACCGACTCCGCGTCTGCGGTTGTCCCGCGTGGATCGAAAACTCGGCGATTCTGGCTAGGATTTGTGAGGGATGGTACGAGAAGGTCAGGCTGCACGCAACACTCCGGCCTTCCTCTTCGACCACAACTGTTACGGGTACCCCATCGAACCACCTGAGTATGTACTGACACGGGGCTCGAAGGTAATACTGCGGTCCGCTATTCCTCCAATGTAGAAGCGAGCGATTACGGCGGCGTCTTGCAGGCGGCAAGTCGCGCACGCCTCGTTAACGACCTACATCCGTGTCCGGTTCTAAGCGTAGGGGCGGAACGATCCGTTGGGCCATAAACATGGCGATGGCCGCTAATGCCGAGCCGGACGCGAGCGTCCACAGAACGGGCGTATAGCCGCCCAGGGCCGCGGACACCGCACCCGCTCCCACCGGCGCGATCGTGCGAGCTCCTATTACAAACATCCCTACCATACCGCCTATGCTGCCGTAATGCGCGGGGCCGTAGAAGTCCGCGACCGCCGAAGCTCGGGAGATCGTCACGGCTCCGGAAGCCGCCCCGAAGGGCAAGATAAACATCAGCACCCCGATTGGGCTCCGTGAGCCGATCAGGACGACGAGGGCGGCGGCCTGCAGCGCGAAGATCCCCGCCGCCACCGCGTTACGCGGTAGGCGGCCTTCGAGGAAGGTCACGACTACCCGGCCAAGGACCTGTGACGCCCCTATGAGGCCGGTCAAGGTGGCGGCCAAACCGAGCCCATAGCCCCTTCCGGCGAGGTAGGGGATCAGATGAACGTACATCGCCGCTTGAGAGAGGGTCCCCAGGGAGAGAGCCGCCGCAAGCAGCCAGAAAGCCGGGCCTCGGAGCGCCGCGCCGAGCGGCACGCTCCTGAGCTTCGCATGGGCTCCGTTTGGCGCTCGGGCCGTCTCTTCTCGTGGCGAGCGTGTAGGCTCGATGCCGTCGGGAAGGAGGCCAAGATCCTCGGGCCTGCGGCGTAAAACGAGCGCGTGGGGCAGGATCGTGAGGAGGGCCAGGATCGTGGCCAGGGCAAAGAGCGCCCCGCGCCACCCCTGCGCCTCGACCAGCCAGGCAGACAAAGGAAGGAAGATCGTGCTCGCCAGGCCCCCGGCTAGTGTTACCAATAGCAACGCCCGGGCACGTTCGCGCTCGAACCACTTAGCCAGGACCGCGAAGGCGGGCTCGTACAGAGTCGCCGCCATCGCTAGGCCCATACCAACCCAGACGAGGTAGAAAACCAGGAGATCCTCGACAGAGGCCCAGACGAGAAGGAGCGCAGCCCCCAGCGTCGAACCGATGGTCATCAGCCCACGGGGGCCGTGCCGATCCAGCCAACGTCCCACCAGGGGTGCGGCTAATCCTGAGACGAGAAGCCCTAGGGAGTAAGCTCCCGTCAAGGCCGTCTGCGACCAGCCCAACTCCTCCTGCATCGGCACCAGAAACACGGCGAAAGCGTAGTAGAGGACACCCCAGGAGGCGGTCTCGGTTACAGCGAGTGTCCCCGCGATCATCCAGCCGTAGTAGAAGCCGCACTGCGGCGGCATGCCGTCGTCTTCCTCACTAGTCTTCGGACTCACTACCCGTCCGTTCCTCTATCGCGCTAGCCCCTCTCACCCCGGAACTCCCTCCGGTGGCTCATTCGCAGGTCGGGATCTGGACCGACCACAGCCCCGAGGGGCAGGAGCACGAACTTACACAACCTGCTCATCGCCCACAAATTTATTGAAGAAAGAGGCTGCCGCGGAAAGGCGCCTCCTTCCGGATCTCGTCCTCATCGGGGTATCTCGTGACGCCTTTGTCAACCACCCTTCGGAGTGAGGAGCGACCAATGCTTTCCTGTGCTCGCGGGAGCGTTGAGAGCAGGGTGCTCGGCCTTCAGTACAGGGCCATACCGAACCCGAGTGTTTGTTTACGTGCTTCGTTGAGTGATCGATGGCGGGAACGCGAAGACCGTGGTTTCCGGAAGCCCCCTCCCCCCAAATGTGAAAGCCTTCGAGCAGATTCGGTATGGCTCCACGTATATGTTGTCTACTGTTACCTGATGATCTCCGGGATCCCCTCACGGATCGTTCTTCAAGTCCGGCTGCCCGCCGAAAGTAGCGCGACGGACAGCCGGACATCTACGAACTTCAAGGAGGCGAGGCCGTCCGCCGCGCTACCAACTGTAGAATGCGGTTACTCGGTGAGCCCGAACCTCTGCTGGAGCTCGGCTATCGTGTCGGCCTGCTCCTGAATGTATGTTGTGAACTCTTCGGCGTCCTGATAGCTGTCCGGGGTAGAGAAGTTCTTCTCCTGAAACTCGTTGAAGTCCGGGTCTTCCGGGACCGTCGCGCAGGCGCTG
>JADDPY010000596.1 GCA_016781635.1 Rubrobacter sp. | reverse complement strand
AGGCGATTCTAACGTAACTTTAACCCTGCTCTCGCATTGGACCAGAGTGCATTCTCTAAGATTCGTGTGACGCATCGTAGACGTTCATCGAAAGGGTGCTCGAACGATCTTTCGGCTAACCACAGTCCAGACCGTTGTAAGGGTTCCTTGAAGAATGCGGCGCTTATCGTGGCCGTCTTTGCCCTGCCGGTGGTCCTCGCGGCCTTTGCCGTGGGATGGACCCTATCGGGACTCGACCTCCAGGGTTCGCCAGCGACGCCCCCGCCGCAGCCCGTAGCCTCCACTTCGCCCGCCGAGGAGGCCGCCGCACCTCCTCGAGCTGTAGCGGATGAGGACGTGCCCGGTAGGGACCTCGCGGAGCTCTCCCGCCCCCCGGGTTCGACGCGTGTGGGGTACCGGCAGGGGCAGCTCGAAGGCTTCGCGAGGACGCGGCTCGAGTATGTCACGGATGCGAGCGCGGACGAGATCCGGACCTTCTACCGCGAATCCTTCGCCTCCGGGGGCTGGGTCGTCGCGGACCTCGGCTTCTCGCCGGAGGAATGGTACTTTTTCGTCATCAAGGACGAGCGCGAGGCCCTGGTAGAGATCCACGCGCTCCAGGAGCCCGTCGTCGTGGAGATCGAGCTAACCGACCCCGACCAGACTCCGGCAAGCAACGCCCCGATTCCGCAGCCCGTAGACCCGGTCCCGACGCCTCCGTTGGGAGACGCCGGCGATGACGATGACTCTTATAAGGACGACGCTTATGGCGACGACGCCTACGAGGGCGAGGACGACTGAGTCTCTTCGGGGGGGTCGAAGCGGTAGCCGACGCCCCGGACGGTGGAGATGAGGGAGGACTCACCGGCGCGGTCGATCTTGCTGCGCAGGTAGCGCACGTAGACGTTCAAGACGTTCGAGCCGGGGTCGAAGGCGTAATCCCAGACTGCCGAGAGGATCTGCTGGCGCGAGAGAACCTGGCGGGGGTTGCGGATCAGGAATTCGAGCAGCGAGAACTCGCGGCTCGACAGCTCGATCTCCTTGCCGCCACGCCACACCCGATGCGAGAGCAGGTTGATCCGGAGGTCGCCGGCTTCGATCTGCGAGTCGGACGGCCCGGTGCGGCGGCTCAGGGCCCCCATCCTCGCGAGCAACTCCTCGAAGGCGAACGGCTTCGTCACGTAGTCGTCGGCCCCGGCGTTGAGCGCGCTCACCTTGTTCTCCAGGTCGTCGCGAGCGGTCAGCATCAGCACGGGCACGTCGGGGCGCACCGCCCGGATGCGCGCCAGAACCTGGTGGCCATCCTTTCCCGGCAACGAGATGTCGAGCAACACGAAGTCGATCGTCCGGTCCATCGCGAGCGAGATCCCGTCCTCGCCGTTGTCCGCGCTGACCACGAGGTGTCCGCCCGCGGCGAAGCCGCGCTCCAGGGCACGCACGATCGGGGCTTCATCTTCTATCACCAGTACCTTCATAAATTCGAACCAGGAGTATAATGCACGTTCCTCGAAAGATGTACGGCACCGGACACCGGGAGAAGTGAAGTGTCCCCGTTCGACTGGCTCGGCAAGGTATGGCATAGGCCGCTGCGCGTGGTGGTCGCGGCGGTGGGCGGCCTTCTGCTCGCGGTCGCCCTGGTCGGCGTGGTGGGGATCGTTGTCAACGGGCGGGTCGAGGGGGTAACGGACAGGGCGCTCGGGTACGACGTGGAGATAGAAGACCACGGCGACGACCTCCGGGTCGCCGTGCTGGACGTGCGCCACTACCACCGCAACCTGGCGTTCGTGGGGAGCTCCCGGGGCGGCGTTCGGGCCTTCGAGGCAGCGTACGAGAGGCTGCTCCAGGAGGTGGACGAGCTGGAGGAGATCGGCGTCCGGGAGCCCGACGTAGCGCAACCGGATGAGATCCGCCGCGCCGCCGAGGAATACTACGGCGTCTTCCGGCCAGCGGTGGACGTTCGCAGCTCGGATCCAGCGGCGTTCACAGAGGCCAGCGACCGCGGACTGGAGATGCTCGGGGGGCTCGAAGCGCAGGCCCTCGAGATAGACAGGCTCGGCGAGCAGCTCTCGGCCGAATCCCTGAATGCGGTGGACCGGGCGAACGCCAATGCGCGGCTCCTTCTTATAGCGGCGATGGTCGGCCTCTTCTTGATGGGCGTGGCCCTGGCCTACGCCGCGGTGCGCGTGGTCGGCGAGCTCAGGCGGCTCTACGCCGGGGAGCGGGAGGCGGCGGCCGCGCTCGCCCGGGCCTCCAAGGCCAAGACCGACTTCCTCGCCGACGCCTCGCACGAGCTCAGGACACCCCTAACCGTGCTGCGCGTCAACGCAGAGGTCGGCATGCAGATGGACCGCGACTGCGAGCACGGCGAGATCCTGGAGGAGATCCTGGAGGAATCCGACCGCATGTCCCGGCTGGTCGAGGACCTCCTGTTCCTCGCTCGATCGGACTCGACCTCGCTGCCGCAGAAGTCCGAGATCGTCAGCGCCGAGCCTTTCCTCGCCGAGCTGGCGGGACGCGTGGAGGTCCTGGTTCGGGAGCGGGGCGCGGAGCCCCGGATCACGGGCCTGGACGTCCAGGGGCAGCTGCGGATCGACCCCCGCCAGATCGAGCAGGCCGTTCTCATCCTCGCGGACAACGCCGCGAAGTACGGCGCCCCGGGCGGAACGGTGACGCTCACCTCGACGGCAGGCTCCGGTGAGCTCTGCGTCGAGGTCGCCGACGAGGGACCGGGCATCCCGGAGGAGGAGCTACCCCGAATCTTCGAGCGCTTCTACCGCGTGGACAAGGCCCGCAGCCGCAAACAAGGCGGCACGGGCCTGGGGCTCCCAATAGCCAAGACAATCGTCGAGGCGCACGGGGGACGCATCGACGCGCAAAGCCGCGAGGGTGAAGGGACGAGGATGAGGATCTGCCTTCCCCTCGCCGCCGACCTTCCGGCCAACCATCCCCACCCCCTACGGGTCGCCGGCAACGGAGAATAGGTACCGGCGGTCAACAACTCGCTCCGGAAGGAGGAGTACACGCGAGCGCACGTTGCGGACACCACAGTGACCGCAGTTCTCCTCAGTAAGAACCTTCTAACCACCCGCAAACCCCAGTCTAACGCTCCCCATCGATAATGGCCTCAGTAAGGAAACCACTTCCGAAAGGGGTAGCTGAGCATAAGAATTCGGACGCTAAGCGGAGCGAGGACGAAGACGTTCTCCTGGTTGATGGCCCTGATGGTACTAGCCTTCATGTCGTCGGCCTGCGGCCAGACAGGCGCGGCGCCGGAAGACAACCCGAACGATGCCCCGCCCGCCAACGCCCCCGAGGAGAACGCCCCCGCCGATGACCAGGGCGACGATCAGGGCGAGGACCAGGCGGACGACCAGGGCGAGGACCAGGCCGACGATCAGTCGGATGACCAGGACGACGGCGGTAACGACGGCCAGGATGACCAGGGCGATGATCAGGCGGACGACGGGGACGACGACAACACCTAGGGGCCGCATCCACAGCCAAGCTTCGACGGCCGGGTTCGATGACCCGGCCGTCGCTCTGCCCGGGGCTAAACGCCCTCGGGGGCCTCGCTGGCCGCTTCTTCCAGCTTGCTCCGGTAGACGTCTTCCGCCCTCGTCCTTATCGCCGCGCTCGTCGAGATCCTGCCGTTGAACAAGAAGGCGGTTTGCCTGAGCGATGCTTCGAGGTCGAAGGGGTCGAGGGCGGAGACGGCGTCTTTCGGGATGACGACGTCGTACCATCTGAGGCCCGCGCTCGCTGCGGTGTAGTGGACGCAGATGTTGGCGACCGTGCCGCAGATCACGAGGGTGTCCACCCCCCACAGGCGCAGGAAGTGATCCAGGTGCGTGCCGTAGAAGGCGTCGTAGCGGACCTTGCGGATCACCGCCTCGCCCTCCCGGGGGGCAAGCTCCTCCACTATGTTCCAGCCCCAGGTGCCCTCGCGGGCGTGCTCCGGCCAGATCTTCCACTCCGGGTCCCCATCCGTGTGGGTGTCCTGCGAGTAGACGACCTTCATACCGTTCTCCCGCGCGAGCGCGAGGAGGCCCTGTATTTTAGGGAGCGTAGCCTCCGCGTCGGCCACCACGAGCGAGCCGCCCTGCTTCACGAAGTCGTTTTGCATATCTATGACGACGAGTGCCGTGCGTGCGGGGTCCACCCGCACCTCGTCGTGGACCTCGTACTCTGGCACCTCCACCATGCGCGGCATAGAACCTCCCGAAAAACTTCTTATCGAGCCGCCATTCTATCGTCCACAGCGGAAGCCCACCCCTTGCTCGCGCCATAGCACGAAGGCGTCGAGAGCGGCATGGCGTTTGCCTGCGGCAGGGTTTTGACGGTGGCCTCCAGCATGATTTCGTGCCGCCTCTCACAAACTCCTACTTGCCGCGGCGCAGGACTGGTAGCACCTCTCCGACGACGAGAGCCGAGAGAATCATGGAGGCCCCGAAGATCTGAACCGCTACGAGCCTGTCCCCTGAGAGCCAGTACCCGAAGAGGGCGGCGAAGAGGGGTTCCATCGTAAGTATTACGGCGGTGCGGGCCGCCGGCAGCCGTTGCTGAACGAAGGTCTGCATCCAGAACGCCCCGGCGGACGCGAGGAGTCCTGTCGCGAGCAGCGGGACCCAAACCTCGCGCGGCGGAAACGTGAAGGGATCGAAGAGCGGCCAGGAGATGGTGAAAACGAGCGCCATCACAAGGATCTGGGCGAATGCGAGCCCGCCCGCGTCGTGGGAGGGGGCGTAGCGGGAGAGGAGCGCTATGTGGGCCCCCAGAGCGCCGGCGCAGAGGAGCGTGAGGACGTCCCCCCAGTTTGCACCGTCCGGCCCGCCGCCGGCGAGAAAGGCCATCCCGAGGAGGCTCAGGGCTACCGCGATAAGGACCTGCCGTGAGGGCTGCGCCCCGAAGAGCAGCCGGTCCGCCAGGGGGGCGAAGACGACGAAGAGTCCGGTGATGAGCCCCGAGTTGGTCGGGGTCGTGAAGAGAAGGCCCGTGGTTTGAAATAGGTAACCAGCGGCGAGGACGAGACCAATGAGCCCGCCCACGGCAAGCGTCCTCGGCGGGGCCTTGCGTGCCAGCGGGGCCATCGCGACGGCGGCCAGGGCGAAGCGGACGGCCAGAAACGGGAGTACGCCGTAGAAGTCTATAGCGTCCCTCACCACGACGAAGGTCCAGCCCCACACCGCGGTCACCCCCACCAGGAGGCACGCATAAAAGACCCTCAAGAAGCCACTGTCCGCCGTCACGCCGCTACCATTCGGGCCCCATTCTAGGTTAGATGCTAGTGTACGAGAACTGATGCTTCGGCAGAGTTTCACGAGGATTGGGAGGAGAAGAGGATGCGACAGTACCGTACGAACGGTGGGCCCATGGCCCACGGGGAGAGTGGATCGGGTCCGAAAGATCCCCTGGTACTGCTGCACGCCTTCCCGCTGAACCGGCGCATGTGGGTCCCACAGGTGCGGGCGCTGAATGGCGATCGTCGGGTTATCGCTCCGGATTACCCCGGCTTCGGCCGGTCCCCTCGCCCCTGCGCCCAGCCCGACGTGCGCCTCTACGCCGAAGGAGTGCGAGAGTTCCTCGATTCCCTGCACCTGGAGCGCGTGGCCCTCGGGGGCCTCTCGATGGGGGGCTACGTGGCCTTTGCGTGCCTCAGGCTCTTCCCCGAGCGCATAAGCGCGCTCGTCCTCGCCAACACCCGCCCGGACCCGGACCCCGAGGAGGCCAGGGAGACCAGGCGCGAGCTCGCCCGACGGGTCACCGAGGAGGGCGTGGAGATCCTCCCCGATCTGCAGATGGAGCGTCTCCTCTCCAAGAGAACGATTCGGGAGAAGCCCGAGGTCGTCGAGGACGTGCGAGGCATGATCCTCGAGAGCTCCCCCGACGGCGTCGTGGCGGCCCTCGGCGCGATGCGCGAGCGTCCAGACTCGACGGACCTTCTCGGCGAGATAGAGGTCCCGACCCTCGTCGTGGGGGGCGAGGAGGATGCCATCTCCAGCCCGGAGGTCATGGAGGCGATGGCCGGGAAGATCCCCGACAGCCGTTACGTCACCCTCCCGAACGCCGGTCACCTCTCGAACCTCGAGGCCCCGGAGAAGTTCAACGCCGCTCTCGCGGGCTTCCTCGCGAGAGTTTAGGTGCAGATGAGGGGTCGGGCTATTCTATCGACCTCTAGTTAGGGTAAACTTCCTCTCCGTGGTGAAGATCTTGCACACCTCTGACTTGCACTTCGGCCGTCCGGCGGTCGCGACGCAGCTCGATTCCCTAAAAAGATCCATTGCGGAGATCGAGCCGGACGCCGTCGCGGTCTCCGGAGACCTGACGCAGCGGTGCTCGACCTCGGAGTTTCTGAAGGCCCGGGCCTACCTCGACTCCGTCCGGGAGATCGCCCCGGTCATCGTCATCCCCGGTAACCACGACGTCCGCTGGCTGGGCGCCGTCGCCCGGCAGATGGGGGCCGTGGGCCTCGTTGGGCGAAGCGCCCACGACTTCAAGTACTCCAAGTACATCCGCTACATCTCCCAAGAGTTGAGCCCCTCCCTGGAGGTGGCGGGGGTGGTCATCGCCGGCTGCAACACGGCGCACGGGATCGCGCGCGGCTCGCTGACGCGCCGTTTCAGGGACCTCGGCGTTATCGGCCACGTCAACAAGCGCGACCTGAAAAAGGTCCAGGAGGCATTCTCCAAGGCCGCTCCGGACGCCGCGCGCGTCGTCATGATCCACCACAACCCGATCAAGGGCGAGACCTCGGGCCGCCACGGGCTCGCGAACACGAAGCAGGCCCTGAGGGAGTTCGAGAGGTTGGGGGCCGAGTTGATCCTGTGCGGCCACGACCACCAGGAGGCCATCCACACCGTCCAGGAGTTCGCGCCGGGGCTCGTGATCTCGACCGCCGGTACCATCTCCAACCGCTTACGCGCCGGCAGGCCGTCGAGCTTCAACCTCGTTACCATCGACGACCGGGAACTGCGCATTACTACCTACGCCTGGCAGCACCCGGACGGCTTCGCCCCCGCCCACGAGCAATCCTTCCCACGTTCCGCCGCCTCTCGTTCCGCATAGCTCCTCTACGCATAGCCCCATGCAACCCTGCTCCGGCACGAGCGTTGCGCGGAGCGGGGTATAATCCCCCTGCAAGGCTTCCAGGAGAAGGGGTAGAAAGCATGTGGAGCAGGCTGACCCGTGGTGGCGACGGTCTCCCCCGCGAAAAGGTGGATGCCGTAGTACGCCTCATAGATAAGTACCTGGGCGAAGAAGCCCAGCTCCGTAACCTCCAGTCCGACAAGCAGACGATCCACCCGAGGGATCTCCCGCCCCAGAAGCGTGCGGCGCTTATAGACGAGATCTTCGAGATCCTCAAAGACACCCGAAAGTAGCACCTGCCTCGTCGGTCACGCTGGCAAGGCAGTAGAGGGATGCGGCGGACCGGCACGCCCTACCGTACGGAATCCGAAACAACTACTGGCGAGAAGACTTCTTCGCCCGGAGACACGAATCGTCGCCAGCGTGCCGAGGTCCACGTTTCTGCGCCAGGATGGGTTTAGGAGTATAAAGCGGGATGCAAGAGTACCCACCGGGAAAGGAGGGCATTAGTGCCGGTACGAGGGAGAAGACCCGAGGACGATAAACCCTTATTCAGCGCGCTCAACGATCAGCGTCTCATAAGGCCGGCCAGCGCGGGGCAGAACGGAGCCTCGCAGGCGGCGGTACAGCAGAAGGAGTCTGGCGCGAGCACCGAGACACAGCAAGCATCCTCTTCTCAGGCGAGCGAAACGTCTCAGGGAGGTAAGGGACCGATAGCCAAGGCAGTAGACAAGGCCCAGGAGAACAACTGGATCTACGGCTCCGTCGCCAACAAGGCCCGTCAAACAGGGCTGCTGGATAAGGCGGACGGGCTTCTAAGCAAGCTGACCGGCAGGTAGACCGGTCTCCTCCGGCGGAGACCGCCGGCCACTCGCCCGTGTTTGGGGCAAAGAAGGAGGAACGACGGGGTCAATCCCCGTCGTTCCTCCTTCTTTGCGGTCCGCAGTTGCTAGCGCGCGGGCTCCGGGCGGGTAAACCGCCCTACGAGGTCTAGAACCTCAGACGCGCCTCGAACTCTCCGCGAGCACCGGATCGGGAGAAGCTCGCGGACGACGACGAGTTACTACCCCTGCCCCTTAGCAATCGGAGCACGACGATCAGAGCGACGGCGCCGGCCACCAGCGGCAACAGCGGCTTGACCCGCTCCATGATCGCGCCGCGGCTCGCCTCGCCGAGGTCCAGCGCCTCTTCCTGCTGTCCGCCACCCTGCTGAACATTCTGGCCACCGGACGAGCCGTTCGCGGAGGGCTGGGCCTCCGACACGGACTGACCGCTCGCGGCCCCGCCGTTCGCGATCTCCTGCTCCAGGCAGTCGGCGAACCTTTGTAGCAGCTTCTCCGACACCTGCTGCTGGATGCCCCGGCCGAACTGCGCCGCGCGGCCGGTTATCTGCATGTCCGTCTCGACCTGCACCCGGGTGCTGCCGTTCCCCTCGTCCTGCAGGGTCGAGGTGATGAGGGCCGAAGCGGTCCCCTGCCCACGGGCGTCCTTGCCGTCCGCCTTCAAAACCGCCCGGTGCTGGGACTCGTCGGCCTCCTGTATCTTGACCGTGCCCTTGTACTGCTGCGTGACGGGGCCGAGCTTCACCTTCATCGCCCCGTCGTACTCACGCTCGCCCGTCTCCTCCGTCAGGGAGGCCCCAGGCAGGCAGGGTGTTATGCGCTCCAGATCGAGCAGCACGTTCCAGACCTCTTCTACGGGAACGTCTACCGTAAACTCGTTGTTTAGCTTCATCAGTCCCTCCTATTGACCGATAACCCTGCTGCGCTCGGGAGAGGAAAGCTCCTCTTCGAGGCGCCGCAGGTCTTCCACAGTATCCACGTCGCCCGGATCCGCTACGTCATCGCAAGGCACCTCCGTTACCAGTTCCGGGTGACGCATAAGGACAGCCCTCGCCCCCCTGTCCCCCGACATTTCGCGCTCCAGGAGCGGCCAGACCTCCCTGGAGAAGAGCGCCGGGTTACGCTGCTTCCCACCGTAGGTCGCCACCGCTACCGGCGCCCCGCCCTCGAAGGCCTCGACGAGTCGTCCCACCGCCCCCGCCCCCACGAGCGGCTGGTCCGCCAGGGCTACGACCGCGGCGCGCGCATCCGGGGAGCAGGCTCTGAGCCCCACGCGCACGGAGGTGGACATCCCCTCCGCCCAGTACTGGTTCTCGACCACACGGGCCCCATACGCGGTGCTTACGCTGCGCAACCTTTCCCCTCCGGTTCCGATCACTACAATTGTCTCACCCACCGGAGCCCCGCGCAGCCCGTTCAGAGTAGCCTCGATCAGGGACCGCCCACCGAAAGGGGCCAGGAGCTTCCCGCCCCCGAAACGGCTCCCCGCACCGGCGGCGAGCACGACGGCCGACACCCCGCTCATCGCGAGTCCCGGGTAGCCCCCGCCGTATCGCGCCGGGCGTCCTTCGCGTCCGGCGATTCGGCAACGTCCGGCGCGGGCGCGTGGATCGGGCCGGAGCGCTCCGCGAGCCGTCCGCCCGTGTGCCCCGTGCGAAACGCGATAATCTCCGCCGCGATCGCCACCGCGGTCTCCTCCGGCGTGCGGGACCCGATGTCCAACCCGATAGGACTGCTGATGCGCTCCAGCGCCTCCTCGGAGACCCCCTCCTCCTTGAGGCGCGCCGTCCGGTTGTTGTGCGTCCGGCGGCTTCCCATCGCCCCGATGTACCCCGCCTCGGTCTCCAGCGCCGCTTTCAGGACCGGCACGTCGAACTTTGGGTCATGGGTGAGGACGCAGATCACGCTCCGGCGATCCACATCGGCCGTCTGGAGAAACTCGTCGGGCCACGAGACGACGATCTCGTCGGCAGAGGGGAATCGATCGCGCGTAGCGAATACGGCACGGGCGTCGCAGACGATCACGCGATAGCCCAGGAACTTGCCGACCCTCGCGACGGCGGAGGCGAAGTCTATCGCCCCAAACACGTACATCTTGGGCGGCGGTGCGAAGCTCTGGACAAAGACCGCGACGTCCTCCATGCGTCGCTGGCCCCGGGGTCCGAAGTGGCGCGTCTCGGTCTTGCCGCCCTCCAGAATCCCCCGGGCCGCCTCGACTACGGCCCGGTCCAAATCTTCATTGCCCGCGCTGCCTTCGTGGTCGTCCGGGGTGACGAGCAGCTTACCGCCCAGAGAGCCGTCCGGACCCTCGATCACGGTCGCCATCGCGACCGGTGACTGCTCGGCCAGCAGCGCGCGCCAGCGACCGATTATGCTCACCAGTCCACCCGCTCGACGAAGATGTGGATGATTCCACCGCACGTCAACCCTACCCCGAACGCCTCATCATCCGATATGCCATAAGTCAGGAGCTTCGGCCGCCCCGTCTCTATCGCCGTCATCGCCTCCTCAAAGACCGCGGGCTCCACGCACCCACCGCTCACCGACCCCACGACCTGCCCGTCCTCCGAGACCGCCATCGAGGTCCCGGGCCCCAGAGGCCCGCTCCTCTCGACCTTTACTACGGTCGCAAGGGCGGCCTTCTTGTCTTCCTCACGCCACTTCGCGACCTTGTCCACGACCGGGTTCATAACAAAAAACCTCCTTTAGCAGGTATTCTAGCGTCCTCTACCGGGGTCTTGGGTCGACGCTCCGGCGACGGCGTAGGCTAGTTCTTGCAGGCTCTCAAAGTTGTGGCCGGAGAGAAAGACGTCCACGTAGGGGAGTGCCGCGGCCATTCCGCGGGCGAGCGGCTGGTAGCCTGGGGCGGCCTTGAGGGGGTTTACCCAGATGACCTTGTGGGCGAGGCGGTGTATGCGCCGCATCGCGTCCGCGAGCACCTCCACGTCGCCCCGGTCCCAGCCGTCCGAGAGCAGGACCACTACAGCACCCCGGGCCATCCCGCGCTGGCCCCAGACGTCCACGAACTCCTTTACGGTATCCCCGAGCCGGGTCCCCCCGGACCAGTCTTCGATTGCCTTGGAGGCCTCACCAAGCGCCCGGTCGGGGTTGCGGGTCGAAAGTTCGCGCGTGACGCGGGTGAGCTTCGTCCCCATCACGAAAGCCTCCACGGGCTGGCTCGATGCGACGCTCGCGTGCATGAACCTCAGAAGAGCCCGGCTGTAGGAGGCCATCGAGCCGGAGACGTCGCAGAGAAGAACGACCCGGCGGGGCCGGTCCCTCGCCTTCCTGAAGCGATGGCGCATCGGCTCTCCCCCGGTGCGCAGAGCACCCCTGAGTGTTCTCCTCGCGTCGTGGCGGCCCCTGTGGGCGGGCTCCAGGCGTCGTGAGCGTTTCATCGCCCCGGCGAGGTTGATGTCCGCCATGAGCCTGTACAGCTCCGCGAACTCCTCGGGCGTCACGTCCGCGAAGTTTTTCTTACGGAGGATGTCCACGGGGCTGTAGCGGAGCTTTACGGCCTCGTCGCCCCTCTCGTTCTTCTCGGCGCTCTTTTTGGGGGGCTGCACGGAGTCCGGGGAGAGCGTGATCGAGAGCTTCTGACCCGGCGGGCTCGGGACCTTGAGGCCCTGCTTCCCCTCCCAGAAGACCTTGAAAGCTCGATCGTAGACCTCGAAGTCCTCGGGACGGGAGCACAGCGTCGTCCGTCCGACCCAGTACACGTCGTCGCGGTTGCCCATATCGATCTCTTCGAGGGCCCTGGCGAAACCGACCACCCGGTCGGGGCCGGCCGCGAGCCCGGCCCTCCTCAGGAGACGCCCGAAGACAACGGCCATCCGGATCATCGGCAGTCGAAGCTCGGCCTCGGACGCCATGCTCGCTAGCTCCCGGCGAGGAGGCTTAAGGACTGGAGCAGGACCCGCTGCTGGTCCTCGTGGTACTTCAGGACCGAACCCATCGTCGCCTCGATCATGGCCTCGTCCAGATCCTTGGCACCCAGGGCGACTAAAGCCTCGGTCCAGTCGAGGGTCTCGGCCACGCCGGGCGGCTTGTACAGGTCCATCCCGCGCAGGCGTTGCACGGCCCGGGCGATCTGGCGCGTAAGCCTCTCCTCGGCGTCCGGGACCCTGAGACGTACGATCTCCACCTCCCTCTCCAGGTCCGGGTGATCGATAAAGTAGTACAGGCAGCGGCGCTTCAGGGCGTCGTGGACCTCGCGGGTCCGGTTCGAGGTCAGGATGGCGACCGGCGGACGCTCGGCCGTTACGGTCCCGAGCTCGGGGATGGTGACCGAGTAGTCCGACAGGATCTCCAGCAGAAACGCCTCGAACTCGTCGTCGGCCCGGTCGACCTCGTCTATGAGCAGGATGGGCGGGTTTTCGCCCTTGTGCTCGATGGCCTGGAGGAGCGGACGGTTTACGAGAAACTGGCGCGTGTACAGCTCGTCTTCGAGGCGCGAGCGGTCCCCGCCGGTCGTGCCCAGAGCCTCGGCGGTGCGGATGTGTAGAAGCTGGCGAGCATAGTCCCACTCGTAGACGGCCTGGTTGACGTCTATCCCCTCGTAGCATTGCAGGCGGATCAGGGGCGTCTCCAGCATCCGGCTCAGGACCTTCGCAACCTCGGTCTTGCCGACCCCGGCCTCGCCCTCCAGAAAGAGCGGTTTTT
>JADDPY010000366.1 GCA_016781635.1 Rubrobacter sp. | reverse complement strand
AGGGGAGCCGAAAGCGGCACGTCCTCCTACAGCACAACCTTCCGAACCTCGACGGCCACCTAGAGCGGCTCCTCGAGGAGGATGGCCTGGCTGTCCGCGGGTTCCTCACCCTCTTTTGGGCGGAGGCGTTCGTAGGAGCCGTCGGGCTTCAACTCCCAGGAGTTCGCCGTGTCGTCGAGTTGAAGGTCGAAGAGACGGCGAATCTTCTCGCGGTGGCGCGCTTCCCGCAGGGGGAAAAGCGTCTCGATCCTGCGGTCGAGGTTGCGCTGCATAAGGTCGGCCGAGCCGAGGTAGATCCTCTCGTCCTCGCTCCCGAAGGCGAACGCCCTCGCGTGCTCCAGGAAACGCCCCACAAGCGAGACCACCCGTATGTTCTCGCTTATCCCCGGGAGGCCCGGCTTCAGGCAGCAGATGCCCCGGATGATCATCTCTATCTTCACCCCCGCCTGCGAAGCCAGATACAGCTCCTCGATGATGCTCGGATCGGTGAGGTTGTTCATCTTGAAGGAGATGCGAGCGGGCTCTCCCGCCCTGGCCTTCTCCGCCTCCTCCCGAATAAGCTCCATGAACCTCCGGCGCATGGTAAGCGGGGCGACGAGCAGCTCATGGAACTCCTCCTGCTCGGAGTATCCCGTGAGGTAGTTGAAGAGGTCCGTCCCATCCTCGGCGATCTCCGGATCGTCCGTAAAGTACGAGAAATCCGTGTAGACGCGGGCGGTCCCGGGGTTGTAGTTGCCCGTCCCCATGTGAACGTAGCGCCTCAGCCCGGGCTTCTCGCCGCCCTCCCGTCGCACCACGAGGCACATCTTCGCGTGCGTCTTGAAGCCCACGATCCCGTAGGCCACATGCACGCCCCTCGCCTCCAACTGTCTTGCCCAGATTATGTTCGGTTCCTCGTCGAAGCGGGCCTTCAGCTCGACGAGCACGGCGACCTGCGTCTGCTCGTCGCGTGCCCCCTTCAAGGCCTCGATGATCGGCGAGTTCGAACCAACCCGGTAGAGGGTCTGCTTCACAGCGAGGACGTCCGGGTCGGCCGCCGCCGCCCGCACGAACTCCACCACCGGGGTGAAAGAGTCATAGGGATGGTAGAGAAGGACGTCGCCCTCCCGGATCGCCGAGGTGATGGAGCGCGCCGCCCGGATCTCGGACGGCACCCTGGGCGTGAGCGGCGGGTAGAGCAGGTCCCCCCGGTCGAGGTGCGTGAGCTCGTCGAGGTCACCGAGACCTAGCGGTTCCGGCGCTGCGAAGACCGAGCCAGCCTCAACCCGAAGGTTCTCGGTCAGCCACTCGCGCAGCTCCCCGGGCATCGAGTCGGCGACCATGAGCCTCACGCTCTGCCCGAACCAGCGTCCCTCCAACTCATCCTCTATCGCCTGAAGAAGATCGCTGGCCTCATCCTCCTCTATCACGAGGTCGGCATTGCGCGTCACCTGGAAGACGTGGCTCGCCAGGATCTCCTTCCCCGGAAAAAGCTCGTCCAGGTTCGCCGCAATAACCTCCTCGACGCGCACGAGCTGTATCTCCTCGTGCGCCCCCGGCGCAGGCGCCGCCTCCGGCTCCTCCGTCGGCGGGACCTTCAGAAAGCGCCGCATCGTGGTCGGTACCTTGATCCGCGCCATAAGCTCCCGCCCCCCGTCCCCTATAACCACCAGCAGGTTCAGGGAGAGGTTGGAGATGTGCGGAAAGGGGTGCGCCGGGTCTATGGCGAGCGGGGTGAGGATTGGCAGGATGTCCTGGGCGAACATCTCCCGGAGCTCTCTCTTCTCCCTCTTCCCGAGCTTGTCGTAGGGAATGAGCTTTATCCCCTTCTCCCCGAGAGCAGGCAGAAGCTCTTCCCTCAGGATCTCTCGCTGCTCGGCTAGGAAGCGCTCGGTGTGCTCGTAGACGTGATGTAGCTGCTCCTCGGGGGTCATCCCATCCGGGATCGGGTTCGGCAGCTCGGCAACGACCTGCTGCTGTAGGCCCGAGACCCGGATCATGAAAAATTCATCGAGGTTGGTCTCGGAGATCGAGACGAACCTTGCCCTCTCCAACAGCGGGTGCCGCTCGTCCCTGGCCTGGGCCAGGACACGCTCGTTGAAGCCGAGCCAGGAGAGCTCCCGATTTATATACAGCGACGGGTCGGAAAGGCTCGTAGTCTTCTCGGCAATGCTCAACCTACTTCCCCCTGTCCTGATCTCCTTCTCCATCCGCCCGCCTCTTCGGTAAGAGCGAGGATCACACCCTCCCTAATGCCGCCGCGCGCGACGGTGAGGGACGGCTTCTCGTAACGCTCCAGGATAGCGGCCAACGTCGCAGCAGCAGCGGGCAGCACCCGCGCCCGCTCGGGCGTGAGACCCTCCTCTCGCGCAAGGACCGCGGTCGGCTTCTCGGAGAGCTCCTCCGCGAGCTTCTTCAGCCTCTCCGCCGTCAACTCGTCCCGCGTCACCTTTAAAATCGCCCGCGCCGACCCTCCGATTGCAACAACAGCCGTTCCTTTAGGCAGCTTCCAATCGGGCAGCATCTCGCGCGCAGCTTTCCTCAACGCCTTGAGCTCCTTGGCCTGCGGCCGGTCGCCGGCCGAGAAGCGCTCGGTGGTGCGGTTGGAACCCAGAGGCAGCGAGACCTGCCTTTGCGCTCCCTCCGCAACGTCCCCGAGGATAAGCTGGGCAGACCCGCCGCCGAGGTCCACGACGAGCGCCGGAGCCTCCCACGCATACCCCTCCCCAAGCGCAGATACAGCGCCGCGGAAGCCAAGGTCCGCCTCCTCCTCGCCGGAGATGAGCCGCATTTCGAGCCCCGCCTTCTTGCGGACCTCCTCCACGAGTTCCTGACCGTTCGCCGCATCCCGCACGGCACTCGTCGCCAGAACCGTAGGCTCCGGCGCCCCGTTCATCTGCGCCACCATACCGAAAAGCTTGATGGCCTCGGCGGCAAGCGGTATACGCCTCTCTTCTATCCTCCCGGTCCTGTCTACCCCAGCTCCAAGACGAGCCGAGATCTTCTCCCCCGTCACCGGCAAGACCGCCCCGTCCTCCACCTCTCCGACGAGAAGATGGATCGTGTTGGACCCCACGTCTATAACGGCCTGCGGGCTCAACACCCGCCCCCCCGGCTCCCGCGCTTGCAGATCAACCGTCCTCCAACCTGGAATCATGCATCGTGTTCTACCTCACGCCCCATCTTACCGCCCGCGTCCGGATCATGGTATAAGTCGCCTACTGGGAACGATTCTCAATCGAAGGGAAACAGCCCCGGTCCGCACGGGCCGGGACCGAGCACGGAGGCGGCTATCTCCAAAAAGAAGAAGTCCAAGAAGAGCAATGAGGGTGCGGTTGCTACGGTTGAGGCGAAGCCGGTGACGAAAGTGCGCGACTACGAGTCGCACGTCTTGATCTGCACCGGCGGAGATTGCAAGAAACGTGGTGCGAAGGACGTAACCAAGACGCTCAAGGGTGAGCTACGAGCCTCCGGCCTCCTCGGGGAGGTCCGCACCGACAACGTCGGCTGCCTGGGCTTGTGCAAGCACGGCCCGAATGCAATCGTCTACGATGGGGCCGAGCCGAAGGGTACCTGGTACACTGGATTGCGGGAAAAAGACGTTCCGGCGGTCGTCGAGGAGCACCTCGCGAACGGCACTCCGGTCCAGCGCCTTGCCGCTGAACGACGACCTCGTAAAACCAGAAAGAAGTAAACAGGAAACCCGCTCATCTTGTGGCGTCTGTACTGTCTCTGCCGAGCACACGATCTGCGTACCACCCATAAGCCCACAAGCACGAAGAGAAGAGGGGGGCGGGCTCTGTAATGAGCCCCGCCCCCCTCTTCTCTTCGTGCCCCCTCTCGGGCCCCGTCCCTTCTAGCTCTTGAGCTCGGCCTGCACGATGAGGCGACGCGAGTAGTCCGGCAGCGTGCACGTCTGCAGCGTCAGGATGTTCTTCCCCGCCACCGGGTCCAAAACGTACAGGTCGGTGGGCGCCACGTCGAACTCCTCAAACACCTCGTACACGTACTCCCGCTCGTTCGCGTCCTTCACCGTGATCTCGTCCCCGTTCTCAAGGGCGTCCAGGTCCCAGAACGCCAGGAACGAGTCCGTGTTGGGGTAGCCGAGGCGGTGTCCGGCCACGTACACGTTGGCCTCCTCCTCCCACGGGAAGCCGGTGCCTTCGAGGTGGATCGCCGCGTGCTCCTTGAGGGCGGCCTCGTCGTTGCCCACCGTGGTCGGGATCTCATCGTCCTGTATGCGGGCCATCTTCGGCACGGTGATCCTCAGCGTCTCGTCCTCGGGGGCCTCGGCCCGGGGGGGTCCCGGCTCGGCGGGCTGCTCGGGCTCGGGCGGTGCCTCGGGAGCGTTGGCGCTATCGCTCCCCCCGCCGCCGCAGGCGGCGAGGAGCGCCACCATCGCCAGCGCCGTTATGGTGAGGATCAGGCTTTTCAGCTTCGGGTGCATCTCTGTCTCCCCTTCTTCTGCTCGTTCGTTTGTGAGTCCATTAGGAAGCGAGCTTCTGCCAGAAGATCAGGCCGCCCACTAGGAACAGTGCCCGGCAAGACCCGCAACCGGGAGGAGCAGGCCGCCCGTGCCGGGGAGGGCTCCCTCGTCGGGCGTGGAAGCCACGCCCTCGTCTCTGGTTTGCACGGCGAATTCGCCGTCGGCCTCGTCCAAGGCGCCATCCTCGTTGACGTCGATACCGGCTTCTTCGGGGGTGCCGCCGTCCTCGTAGCGCTCCTCCACCGGGCCGGTGGTCCCACCCATCGTCGTCGCGCCGCCCGTGGTGGTTTCGCCCGTGATGGTCCCGCCCGCGGCGCCCGCGATTAACGCGACCCGCGCGACGGACAGATATGTGCCGACGTTGCCGTTGGGCTCCTCGTCGACGAACGTGCCGTACACCGTCGCCCGCTGATCGAGGTAGGGGGTCAAGTCCAAGCCCGGGCCGCCCGTGAGCGGGTAGACCTCGCCCGAACCCTCGGCGCGCATGTTATAGAGGGCCCCGTCCGAGAAGTCATCGTCCTCACCTCAAAGACCACGCCCGTCACCGCGACCTCCTCGATGACCTCCACGGTCAAGATCTCGGGCGCGACGCTCGTGATCGTGCCAGAGACGTAGACGTCCTGGCCCTCGAAGGCGGCGAAATCGGCGTCGCCCTCCAGGTAGATCCCGCTCACGGGACCGCCACCGCCAGCATCGCCGCCAGGA
This sequence comes from Rubrobacter sp., assembly GCA_016781635.1. Lineage (GTDB taxonomy): Bacteria > Actinomycetota > Rubrobacteria > Rubrobacterales > Rubrobacteraceae > Rubrobacter_F. Next base: position 7,409 of record JADDPY010000366.1, on the reverse strand, counting down.
CTATCAACCTCTTCGCCATGATGCCCTACCTTTCTTCGTTCTTTCCGCCTCCACCGTGGCGCCACGACCGACATAATGAGGAGGTCGAATAACACTTCGATTACAGAAAGGGAGCTTTTTCGGTAACGGTTTTCATGACATTGATGGACGAGATCGAGAATGGCACCTACCACGACGTTCAGATGCCGCGGGCTGCTTGCCTCCGACAAGGGCCCTGATATTCGAGTCCTGCACCGTAGCACTGCTCGACGTGCGGGGGAGCAGGCGCAGAATACGCAACTCCGGGTAGGGGCTCGTGTGAGAAGCTTTTAGGAGTCGTACTGGTACTGAGCTTGGGATTCTTCGCCCGAAACCTCGACGAGCTCAGCCTGCACTATGAGCCTCTCGGAGTAGTCGGGGAGGGTGCAAGTCTGGAGGCTGACGACGCTCTTGCCGGGGACGGGTTGGGTGACCTCGTAGTCAGAGGGACCAACGATAAAGCTCGTGAACACGGCATACGTGTACTTCATGCCGTCGGCGTCGGTCAGGATCACCTCGTCCCCGTTTTCGAGAGCGTCGAGGTCGTAGAACACGAGGTAGGAGTCGGTGCCAGGGTAGCCGATGCGGTGCCCCGCGATATACGTGTTCGCCCCCTCTTCCCACGGGAAGCTCGTCCCCTCGACGTGCTGGGCGCCGGTGTCAAGCGCGGAGGAGTCCGAGACCGGGGTGCTGCGGACCTCGATGCCCTCGAGATCCATCTTGGGGACGGTAAGTTCCATCGTGGTGTTACTGTCGGCGGGGGCAGGGCTCTCCTTCGGAGCCATGTATGCCTGCAGCACCGGTGCCGCCTCCGACCAGAGAGAGTAGCCGAGGAGGCCGAGCCCTACAAAGATCACGATCAGGGTAAGCCCCGAGCCCATGCGCCGGGACGATCGCCTCTTCTTGAACTTTTTCAAACCGCCACCTCCTCTCGTCTCATGAAATTTCGTAACGTACGCCGGAGAGGATAGCGCGTAAAAGTTACGTCGTCATAACAGAACGGATAGCCTTCGGCCACAACTTCTCGCCGGAGCCGCCGCAGACGTAGGAAATATTTTGCGCAAGAGAGGCGGGCGCCTATATAATCCGGCCCTTATCAAAGGAATACTTAGAGGAGAGTGCGTGAAGGTAGGGGTGCCAAAGGAGATTGCCGAGGGCGAACATCGGGTCGGGATCGTCCCCGAGACCGTAGCCCGTCTCGTCAAGGACGGCTTCGAGGTCCTTGTCGAGACAGGCGCAGGACGGGATTACAACCTCGACGAGAACTACGAGAGCGCAGGCGCCAGTATCGTCGGCGGCGCCGGGGAGATTTACGCCGAGGCCGACCTCATAGTCAAGGTAGCGAGGCCGACGGAGGACGAGATCGGGCAGATGCACGAGGGCCTCGTACTCGTCTGCTTTATCAATGGCCCGCAGAACGCGCAGGTCGTGAAGTCGCTCGCCGGCGCAGGCGTGACCGTGTTCTCTAACGAGGCTATCCCTCGTACGAGCGTCGCGCAGGCGATGGATGCGCTCTCCTCTATGGGCTCGATCGCTGGTTACAAGACCGCCCTTATAGCGGCGGACACTTTGGGCAAGTACGTGCCCATGCTCTCCAGCGCCGCCGGTACTACAAAGGCCGCCAAGGTCATGGTCTTCGGGGTGGCCGTGGCGGGACTCCAGGCCATCGCGATCATGAACCGTCTCGGCGGCGACGTCTTCGCCTACGACATCAGGCCTGAGACCAAGGACCAGGCCCAGTCTTTGGGCGCCTCGTTCATAGATTCCGAGGACGAGAAGGAAGACGATGAGCAGAAGGAGGAGTACGAGGAGTACCATCCCACGGGCTTCAACAAGTTCATGGCTTCTCTAGGCTTCTACTCCTTCGCCGAGCCGCCGCGAGATAAGTATATCGTGGAGGGCGAGGAGGAGCCCGAGGAGGACGGAGAGGAAAAAGATCAGGGCTGGTCCAAGGAGAAGCTCGATGAGGACCAGAAGCTCATCCGGGAACGCATCAAGGAGATGGATATAGTCATCACGACGGCGCTCGTGCCGGGCAGAAAGGCCCCGCAGCTTGTGGACAGGGCGATGGTCGAGAGTATGAAACCGGGGTCGGTCGTGGTCGACCTCGCGGCCGAGAGCGGCGGCAACGTCGAGCTCTCGGAACCCGGAGAGACCGTGGAGCACCAGCAGGTCAAGATCGTAGGTCCCGTCAATCTGCCGAGCGCTATGCCCATCCACGCAAGCCAACTTCTCTCACGCAACATGTACAACTTTATCGGACACATCACGGAGGACCGGGCTGAGGAGAAAAACGAGAAAGAACCTAACCTCGCGCTCGACTTCGAAGACGAGATCATGGACAAGATGTGCATCGCGCACGACGGCGAAGTCCGACACGAGCCGACCCGCGAGGCGCTTCAAAGTGCCTCCAAAGAAAGCGAGGCTCGCTAGATGGAACAATTACTCGCGCAGCTGGCGATCCTGGTGATCGCGGCCTTTCTCGGGTTCGAGTTGATCTCGCGCGTCCCGAACCTATTGCACACACCGCTTATGAGCGCGACGAACGCGATCCACGGCGTGATCCTGGTGGGCGGTATGATCGCACTCGCCGCCTCCGACGATGTCTTTACACAGACGATCGGCTTTATAGCGGTGTTTTTCGGGGCTCTGAACGTTGTTGGCGGCTTCTGGGTGACAAACCGGATGCTTGGCATGTTCCGGCCTCCGGTCCACAAGGTGAAGAAGAGGAAGAGGTAACCCTTGCAGGTCGTAACTTTTCTGGCCTACCTTCTGGCGGCAGCTCTGTTCATCGTCGGTATCCGCCGTCTGCGCAAACCGGATACTGCCCGCTCGGGCAACACGATAGCCGGTTTCGGCATGGCGATCGCCCTCATTACCACGCTTTTCGTTATCGATTTCCGTAGCCTGGTCTTGATAGGTATAGCGGTGCTCCTCGGGTCGGTCCTTGGGGCGATCTCGGCGCAACGCGTGCCGATGACGGCGATGCCCCAGATGGTCGCCGCCTACAACGGCGTCGGCGGCGGGGCCGCGGCGCTGATAGCGCTCTCGGAGTTCTACCATCTGCAATCCGGGGGCGAGGAGAGCCTTGTTGCCACGATAACGGTGCCGCTCACGATCCTCATCGGAACGGTCAGCTTCATGGGCAGCGTCGTTGCCTTCTTGAAGCTCCAAGAGATCGCCTTCTCCGGCTCCGTCACGTTCCCGCTGCAGCAGGTGGTCAACGCCCTGCTCTTCGTCGGCATCCTCGTATTAGCGGCGAACGCGATCTCGGACGGGTCCCTCCTGCCGTTCCTCTCGCCGGTGGGCTCCGTGATCGCCATCCTCGCAGCCTCGGCCATCCTGGGCGTGCTGCTCGTTATCCCGATCGGCGGGGCAGACATGCCCATCGTCATCTCGCTCCTGAACGCTGCTACCGGCCTCGCCGCTGCTGCGTCCGGGTTCGTGCTGGAGAACTACATCCTGATCATCGGCGGCACCATCGTCGGGGCGTCGGGTACTATCCTCACGCGCCAAATGTCGGGCGCTCTGGGACGGCCCTTGCGCAAGATCATCTTCGCCGGCATTGCCGCGACGGGAACCGGCAGCAAGCAGGGCGGCGGCGAGGACCGGGAGGTCAACGACTCTAGCCCGGAGGAGGCGGGGAGCTACCTCGCGGAAGAGGCGCAGAAGGTCGTGATAGTGCCGGGCTATGGTCTTGCGGTGGCGCAGGCTCAGAGCCCCATGCACGACCTGATGGAGACCTTGGAGTCGCAGGGCAAGGAGGTCCTCTTCGGCATCCACCCTGTCGCCGGGCGCATGCCCGGTCACATGAACGTCCTGCTCGCCGAGGCCGGCGTTCCCTACGAGAAGCTTTACGACCTCGAAGACATAAACCCCGAGTTCGAGGACGCCGACGCCGTGATCATCGTCGGCGCCAACGACGTCGTAAACCCGGCGGCGAACGACCCGGATCAGGACACCCCCATCTCGGGCATGCCTATCCTCGATGTCGAAAAGGCCGAAAAGGTCATCTTCGTCAAGCGGTCCTTGAGCCCCGGCTTCGCCGGCGTGGACAACCCGCTCTTCTACGACACCGATAAGACCATGATGGTCTTCTCCGACGCCAAGCAGGGCCTCCAGCAGATTAACGAGGCGGTAAAGAACTCATAGTCGAGCCCCTTCGGCCGAAGTAGCTCACACGGCTACCTCGGCCAACCCGGCACGACCACAGTCTTTCGCTCCCTGCCTTCGTAGGCCCCACGAGGATGAGCCTAGTGTGAGACGGTGGCAGGGCGCCCTACTTTTCGCTCCTTCTACTTCTTCTTCTCCTGCTGCCGCTGGACGTAGCGTATGATGCCGGCCACGAGCATCTCGTAGTTACCGGCGAGGCTGTAGCGGTCTGTGTCTTCGGGAGAGGCGCCCTCGCGAAGGAGCTCCTCGTCGCCCATGTTCTCGAGCTCGAAGGCGATCTCATCGCGGCTCGCGTCCTCGTCCATCCTCTCCTCGACGAAGAGCAGCCACTGCTGGAGACGCTGCTCAAGCTCGGAGAGGTGGCGACTGACGTCCCCGAAGCGGCCGAAGTGAGTCGGGCAGATGCTCGCCGGGGCGATCTCACGCATTTCCTCTATGCTCCTCTTCCAGGCCTCGATGTCGACCTCTGGCGGAGGCGTTGGCGGCCTGACGTAGGACTGCCCGGGAAGGCGTATCCCAGCTACGTCCCCGGCGAAGAGAGCCCCTGAGTCGGGCTCGTGGAAGGCGAGGTGATGGTAGGCGTGGCCGGGGGTGTAGTGGGCCGTGAGGATGCCGCCGGCGACCTCGATCTCCTCTCCTCCGCTCAAGGACACCAGGCGGTCCTCGGGGACGGGGCGGATCTCACCCCACAGCTCCTTCATCCTGTCCCCGTAGATACGCGTGGCGCTTTTGACGAGTTTGGAGGGGTCTACCATGTGCGGACGGCCGACCTCGTGGACGTAAAAGGTCGCGTTCGGCAGGAGTTCGAGGAGGTTACCGGAGGCGCCGGCGTGGTCGAGGTGTACGTGCGTCAGGAGAACCTGCGCGACGTCCTCGGGAGCGACGCCGTTGTCTTCGAGGCCCCGCATGAGGTTATCGAGGCAGGACGTCGGACCAGTTTCGACGATCGCTGCCGAGCCCTCGCCCACGAGGAGGAACGAAGCGATGATCTCCTCCGTCCCCATGAAACCAAGGTCTATCGTTTCTATCTTCATGTCCCCACCCATCTTCTCTATCTAAGGCTTCGAGAAGCGTAGCAGAATACAGGGGTTCTCCGGAGCCTCGCGTTGTCCGACGAGAAGTGCGAGGTTACGACGCCGAAAATGTTGCCATCGTGGTTATGACCGTTCGGAATCCTATTCTGCCACCCGCATCCCGATCGCCGTACGAGCTCGTGGATTTCCGCCTGCCCCGGATACGTCCGGCTGCTCCGCTACTGCGGCCACTAGCACTCGTTCTCCTGTCGGACCGGGTGTTAGTGGCTCATCTGCTAGACTTCGCCCACCGCGAAGCACCCATAAGAGGAGGACGAGCTTGAACCTGGATCTCATGCGCGAGTTGTCGGTCTCTACGGACTCCAAGATCGTACTGCTCATCCTCGATGGCCTCGGTGGCCTCCCGATAGAGGCGAACGGGAAGACGGAGCTCGAGGCCGCGAACACCCCGAACCTCGACAGTCTCGCCGCTTCGAGCGACCTGGGCTTGAGCAGGCCCGTCGCCGCCGGCATCAGCCCGGGCAGCGGACCCGGCCACCTCGCTCTCTTCGGCTACAACCCGCTGGAGTATCAGGTCGGTCGCGGCGTCCTCAGTGCTTTGGGCGTAGGCTTCGACCTCGGGGAGAACGACCTCGCCGCAAGGATCAACTTCGCCACCCTCGACGGCGACGGCAAGATCTCCGACCGCCGCGCAGGACGCATCTCCTCCGAGAAGGGGGCCGAACTCGTCGACCTCCTGAGCGATAACGTCCGGATCGAGGGCGCCGAAGTTTTCGTCACCCACGAGAAGGAATACAGGGCAGTCGTCGTCTTCCGGGCGCCGGGCCTCTCCGGCGCCCTCTCGGACACCGACCCCCAGCGGGTCGGCCTCGAACCCCTCCCCGTGAAACCGAACGAGCGCTCCGAAGGAACAGAGAAGGCCGCCTCCCTGGCGAACGCCTTTGTCGAGAAAGCGAACGAGGTTCTGAAGGACCAGCACCCGGCAAACACCGTCCTCCTGAGAGGCTTCGGGATGCACCCGACGCTCCCTTCCTTCGAGGAGACGTACAAGCTTCGCGCCGCCGCCATAGCGGGCTACCCGATGTACAAAGGCCTCGCTCGACTCGCGGGGATGGAGCTCCTGAAAGAGGGCGAGGGCATCTCGGGTGAACTCGACACGCTGGAGGCGGCCTGGGACGACCACGACTTCTTCTTCGTCCACGTCAAGCCGACGGACGCCGCCGGCGAGGACGGGGACTTCGAGCGCAAGAGAGGGGTCATCGAGGAGGTCGACGGCCTGATGCCGCGGCTCATGGAGATCGGTCCGGCCGCCCTCGCCATAACCGGCGACCATGGGACCCCGGCGAAGATGAAGAGCCACTCCTGGCACGGGGTCCCGTTCCTCCTCTCCTCCCCCTACACCCTCCCGACGGCGGGAGACTTCGGGGAGCGCGCCTGCGCGGGAGGCTCCCTCGGCGTCTTCCCGGCGGAGGAGATCATGGGCCTCCTCATGGGCCACGCCCTCAAGCTGAACCGCTACGGCGCCTGAACGGGGAGGATCACCAGAAGCCGAGCCCAGTGGCGCCCCCCGACGGGCTCACCGCGCTCGAAGAGGAGATAACCTCTTGTCGCCGCTGCCCGCGCCTCGTCGAGTGGCGCGAGGAGGTCGCGCGCGAGAAGAAGGCCGCCTACAGGGACGAAACCTACTGGGGTCGGCCCGTCCCCGGGTTCGGCGATCCCGGGGCTAGAGTCGTCGTCTTCGGCCTCGCCCCGGCCGCCCACGGGGCCAACCGCACCGGCCGATTCTTCACCGGCGACCGCTCCGGCGACTTCCTCTTCGCCGCCCTCCACCGCACCGGATTTTCGAGCAGCGCCACCTCGCGCTACGCCGACGACGGCCTGCGCCTGCGAAACCTCTGGATCTCGGCGGCCGTGCGCTGCGCCCCGCCGCAGAACAAGCCCAAGCCCGAAGAACGCGACCGGTGCCTCCCCTACGCCGCCCGCGAATTCGCCCTGCTCCCCGCCTCGGTCGTCGTATGCCTCGGAGCCTTCGCGTGGGACGCCGCCCTACGCCTGCACGGCGTACGACCCAAACCGAAGTTCGCCCACGGCGCCGAGCACGAATTGCCCTCCGGCAAAGTCCTCCTCGGCTGCTACCACCCCTCGCAGCAGAACACCTTCACCCGCGTCCTCACCCCACCCATG
>JADDPY010000349.1 GCA_016781635.1 Rubrobacter sp. | reverse complement strand
AGGAAATTCCTTTCAAAATTGGGTTACTGTAAGGGTAAAGCGATTTACGCCAGTAGAAAGCCATAAATTGTTAATGTGCAGATACGGGCGACGTTGCCGTATTTTTGACAGGAACATCCCCGCCAGGTCCAGGTCGCTGTAATCACCGCTCATTTACCGCATTAGGAAGCCCTAAACCGAGGACCTAAAAATACACGAACATTCCGTGTACCAGTTACTGTTTTACCGCATCCCAGTCACCTAAAATGGAGTTGTGATTTTACGGTTTCCCTGCCAAATCGGACTTCTCGTGCCATGCTTAGTGGCCTAACCACCAAGTATGGTGTTATATATCTCCATGTTACTTGTCACCTAGTATATAATACCACGTGACGTATGTCAATACTCCAAATGTGACACTTGACACCTGGTTTTCAGCAATGTATTCTAGGTGATATTCATCATGGAGATAGCCATGGAAGAGCAGCTGATGACGTCAGGGGAGGCAGCCGCGTACCTTGAGGTGAGTCGGCAGCAAATTCACCGGCTCGTCAAGGCAGGCAAGCTGAAGGCGCAGCGGGCCGGAGATTTTCTGCTGTTTACGCGAGCTGAGCTCGACGATTACAAGGTGACGCCCAAGAGTCGAGGCGGCCGCCCAAAAAGCGCAGCCGAGCCGCTGACCAGGGCGCGCTCGGCCTAACCCAGACCCAAGGAGCGAGTCATGCCTCAGAACATACCCCAGCCCGAAGCGACGAATGAGGGTGCGCCCCTGCTCGAGCGCGAGGTTAACAGCGCTGCAATCGCCCTGCTCCGGCAGTGGCGCGAGGAGGGCGACGAAGCGGAGCAGGGCGAAACGCTGGAAGAGCTCGCCACATCGCTTGACGCGGACCGTCCCTCGCACCGTCCGCTCTTCTGATGCCCACCACGATCCTGCTGGATGCCGGGCCGCTGGGCCTGGTCACCAACCCCAAGGCCTCGTCGGCGGCGCTGGCCTGCAACCTCTGGCTGGAGCAATTGCTGGCCAAAGACATCTGGGTCGTTATCCCCGAGATCGCTGATTACGAGGTGCGGCGCGAACTGTTGCGGGCAAACAAGAGTCGCGGCCTGCAACGGCTGCATGCGCTGCAGCAGGCACTGTCGTATGCGCCGATCTCGACCGAAATTATGCGCATGGCCGCCGATATGTGGGCCTACGCGCGCCAACAGGGAAAGCCAACCGCTGAGCCAGCAGCGCTGGATGCTGACGTTATTTTGGCCGCAACCGCGCAACATATTCAGAACGTTGTGGCGATTACCAACCGGGAAGTTGGCGTGCTTGACGTGCCGCCCGTGATCGTCGCAACAACCAATGTCGGCCACCTCAGTCGCTTCGTTGACGCCCGCCGCTGGGAAGAGATCGACCCGGATATGTTGTTAGGCACTCCATGAGGAATCGACCCTTCGCAGAATTTAGCTTTATCGAGCTAGCGGTAGCCTCAACAGCAGTAGGGTTTTTCATGTCTGAAAGCAGCAACCCGAGCGTTGCAGGCTGGGGATCGCGGGTCTTTGTCGCATCCGGGATCGCAGCGAACCTGTTCTACCTTTCCTATTACCTTGCCTGGGTTGAGGAGACGCGGCCAGCTGCCATATTGTTTAGCGACAGCCCTCTCGGCCTCAAAGCGAGTGCGTTCTTTGCCATGGTCGGGCACATGGTTCTAATTTCTATCTTTCCCTTTATTTTTGTCGGGCTCGCACGGGCAACAGGCAATATTGGCATGCGCCAGATTCTTTTGGCATTCATCGCCATGGATATCCTCGCAATTAGCTTGCTCTCAGGTTGGAGATCTCGTCAACGCAGCCGTAATAACCAAGGTTAACCTCAACTACCGTCATGGCTCGCCGTCCATTGTCGCCTAGCCATGACCAGCCTGTGAGTCCCATGAGTGATAAGCACGAGTACATCAGCGTAGAAGAGGCGGCCACGCTGATTGGTCGCTCGGTGCGACAAACCAGCCGCTACGCCACAAAGGTACGTACCATCCGGGTGGGAACACGCACCCTCTACCACCAGGAGGATATGCTCCAGGTCGCGGCCGAGCTCCAGGCGCGCGATTCCATCCACGAACGTGCCGAAGAGTACCGGCCGCCCCCAAAGCAACCCAGTACCGAGCTCGTGCCACCGGGCGAAATGCTCGACTACCTCCGGGAGCGGGATCAACACGTGGAACGGCTTACCCAACAGATCGCTGCGGCGGCGCATCGGGTGGGCGAGTTGGAAACGCTCTTAGCGCAGCGCCTGTTACCCGAAGATGCCGACGCGCTCAGACGTGAACGTGATGCGCTGAAAGACGAGATCAGGCGGCTGCAGGGCCGGCCGTGGTGGAAGCGCCTGCTCAATCTGCCATGACGGGACGGCGCGAGACGGCTAGACATGGCGTGCTATACTAGGGGCAATAAAAGTCCCACGCGCTGCGCAAACAGCCGTGGGCGGGCGCAGCAGGTAGACCGCCCCGCTGCCACTATAGCATACGGAGGTAGCCGGTATGCGCTTCTTTTTGTCTCTGGCCGTCCTGTTCGCCCTCGCCGGTTGTGGCCAGCCTGACAGCCTCGAATTTTCCCGCCAACAATTAGAACTCCAACAGCAACGCGCCGCAGTTGAACGTGCCGAGCAGCAGGCCGCATCCATGGCACCGTTTGACCAGGCGGTTGGGGCTGCATGGCGTCTCGCCCTGGCTGCATTGCCTCTCGTGGGCCTCGGTATCGCCGTGGATGCCTACCGCCAACGCCGGCGGCCGCTCATTCGTCCGGATCATCTGGGGCAGCTCCCCGCGCCGCGCGCTATGATTGACTCGGGCGAGCTCGCCGGCGCGATGGTCGAGGCCTTAGCCGCGTTTCACCGCACCCAGCAGGTCCAAGCATCCCAGCCACGGGTTGAGAAGCTCACCATCAGCGTCAAGGAGCCGGCGATCCCCCAATTGCCCGCAGTTGCGCGCAGCCTGGATTGCGCGGAATCATCCGCACCCAGCTTGCCGGCGGGCACCGTCGACCTGTCTAACCTAGTCGCGACATGGCGGCCGAGCGTCGACAGCATCACCTTAGCCGTGGGGCCGGGCGGCGTGCCCTACCGCGTCCACGCTCGCGAGTTGTGCCATGTTGCCCTAGCCGGCGC
>JADDPY010000035.1:889-2997 GCA_016781635.1 Rubrobacter sp. | reverse complement strand
GAGGGAGCGCGACGAACTCAGGCGGCGCTTAGAGGCCGTGCCAGAGACACGAGACGAGCCCGAGACGGTCGCGGAGGACGCCGGAGGGGTAGAGGACCGGTCGGGCACGGTAGGGGCTCAGGAGGGGGTACAGGAGCCGGAGGGGACGGCGCGCCGTCCGTGGTGGATCCGGTGGTTCGGGGGTTAGGTCAAGCTAGGTTAGTTGGTCACTACGCTTCCGAGCTTCACGCCTCAAAGACATCGCTTCCCGCTGGCGCTCAGCGTGCCGGAGCATGCGCGCGTGGTCGCGCTCGACCATCCCGGGGTGATCCCCAGCCAGCCGCTTCAAGTCCTCAAATCGCGCGGCCGCGTCTCTCGCCTTCTCGCGCAGCGGGCCGGACTCTACCTGTCCCGCGCGCGTCGCCCTTCCCCGGAGGTAGGAGATCTCCCGGGGCATGCTCTCCAGCGCGTCGCCTACGGACTCGTAGTGACCAACATAGAGCATTAGCCGCTGGCGAACCTTGCCGCCCTCGCGGTAGTTCTCGACTATCTGTAGATACTCTCCGCCCCGACTCTTCTTCACCCTGGCGAACACAAGAGCCCCCTTTGTTGGTCACTACACAAGAGTATCACGTTGTTGGTCACTACAACAAAACGCCGCGCGTCCCTACTCTGTTGTGCAAGCACAACGAACCAACGAGGACCCACCGCGCCAATCAAAGAACCGTTCTTATTGCCTACCCGTCCGGTGGACAAGGCAGGGCTTGTAACGCGGAGAGGATGCTTAACCGGAGTGTCAAGAATCGCATCTTCTCGGAAAGAGAACGGCCGTTGCATTGATCTCGTAACGCACCGGGAAGGAGAGCCGGGACGGGCTTTTAGGAGGGGGGTGATAGTGCCGGCCCGGTCTGGAGGCATTATCGGCACGGGGGAGGGAAAGCTTTAGCGCACCACCCGGCCGGGCCCCGTAGGACCCGGCCGGGTGGTGCGGTCGGCTACTTGTCGTCTTCGAGGCGTTTACGCACCTTCTCCCGCACGGCGTCTCTGAGGGCGTCGTCGTGCTCTTCCTGAAGCTCCCCGAACCTCGCCTTGAGGGCGTCCCGCCACGAGAGGGTGCGGTCGCCGTCGAACTTCTTCTCGATGCTCTTCCGAACGGTAGGGGCGTCAAGCTCGAAGTGCTCCTTGAACTCCTCGGCGAGCTCCGCCTTCAGGTCCTCCAGGAACATCTCCTTAACCATCGCGTCGATCCTCGCGTCGTGCTCCTCGCGGTACATCCCTTCGGCCAAGCCACCGAGGGCGTCGTCGGGCGGTATGACCTTGCCGCGGACGCCGTTCTCTTCCAGCTTGCGCTCGATGTACTCGATACGGGACGTGTCGGGGAGGATGGCGTTAAGCTCGAAGCGCTCCTCGCGGCGGACGAAGTAGTCCCTGGCCACGTCCGAGATACGGCGGCTAAGCGTGTAGGGGATGCCCTTCTTCCGCGAGAACGGTTCGGGGTCAATGCCCATCTCCAGCGCGTCCTCGACGCTGAGGCCGATGTCTATGACCTCGACCGAGTGGTTAGGCATACGCCGGGTCTCCTGGCCTAAGACGCGTGCGATCTCGTAACCGTCGATGTCCGCGTCGTGGAAGACGAAGAGTTGATAGTCGCCGCCTTCGGCCCGGGCGAACAGCTCGCGGACGGCCTCGACGGGGTAGCCCTTGGCCGAGGCGATGGCCATGTCGTAGCGCTCGGCCAGGCGGGCGGCCTGTAGCTTCGGCCATTCGCCCTCCTTCTCGACGTAGAGGATCTTGTCGAAGGAGTACTCGGGGAACTCGTAGGCGGCGATCTCGCGGGTTCCGATCGCCACAGTGCCCCCGGTATGCGGTTCGTGAAGGTTGCCGCGAGGGTCGCGCCAGAGGCCAGATATGGGGCCGCGCTGCTCCTGGTACTCGGTGAGAAGCGTCTGCGAGAAGTACTTGTACTCCAGCCGTTTGTCCCCATCCCACTCGTAGTGTGAGTAGGCGAGTGGTCGCGTGGCGTAGTACAGGTCTCGGGCGCTGAAGAAGACGCCGGCGTTCCGGATCGCCCGACCGAGCACGGAGAAGACGATCTCTTTCTGCGAGACCTTCGGCTCGGGCGCGTAGTA
>JADDPY010000035.1:497-814 GCA_016781635.1 Rubrobacter sp. | reverse complement strand
TATGGCGTCGCCGATGAGGCCGCCGGGGTCGCCGTCGAAGTCCTTCTTTGCCACTAGCTCCCCTCCATGTTCAGGCGGGTCTTGCCCCGGTCCAGGAAGATCGGCGCGGGGGTGACGATGTGGGCGGCCACGGCCACGCTCGCGGGGGAGAAGTACCAGGCGCGGGCGGTCTTCGGCAGGGCGTGCCCCTGCGACAAGAAACCGCCGATCCCGGCCGCCTTGAACTGGGGCCCGGCGAGCGTCGTGCCCTCCAGCGGATCGCCGAAGGTCGGCGAGAAGTTGATGGCCGTGTACAGGTGCCCCGGAGCCTCGGTCAC
>JADDPY010000035.1:0-398 GCA_016781635.1 Rubrobacter sp. | reverse complement strand
GAAGGCGCGGAAGTGCTCCTCGCCTACGAAACCAAAGGCGGCATGCTTGGGCGGCTTTGACGCCGCCTGCATGCGGGCGAGCAGCTCGCCCACCGCGTCGGGATCCTCCTCGAAGTCCGAGAGGTGCTTGAACGCGGGTAGCTCCGCGCAGACGGCCTTTGCCTTCGACGTGCGCGAGAGGCCCTGAAACTCCCTCACGAACTCACCGAGGGGGAGGTCCCGGCCCCCGTTCCGGGCGTGGGCTATGTGGCTGAAGACGAGCGCCTGAAGGGAGGCCGGGGCGTACCAATGAGGGGAGGTCGGCTCGGAGGGGACGTACTTCTTGAACGGCAGCCCCCGGGTCGATTTGTACATTTCGGCCACTTCGGAGGAGCCGGTTTTACCTTGGTAACTGAACG
>JADDPY010000108.1 GCA_016781635.1 Rubrobacter sp. | reverse complement strand
ACGGCAGGGGTGGGCACTGACTGCCAGTGGAGCGCGCTGCACGTGATACGGCGTAGTGCTACGCGCTCCGCACGAAAATACATACGAATTTTCGCCACGCCTAAAAAGATGCATCGGCGGCGGCGGTCTGCTCCAACACCTTGCGGGGCAGCACCACGGCCGAGCAATGACCTGTCGGGGCGCAGCTGCGGCTCGGTTCCCCGCTCCATGCCTATCGGTTCGCACCGTGCCCATCATGCCTGAATCCACGTTGCGGGCGTAAACGGCCAGCCGAGTCGGGCACAGATGGCTTCCCACATCGGATACATGTCGGGACAATACAGCCGCGGGAGATAGCCGAGCTTCAAATAGGTCTTGATGGCTGGCAAGCGATAATACTCCGTGCCAAGCTGGATGTGCGTGTAGCCGGCCCTGCGGAACCGATTCGTGACGTGCGCTGTGAGGCTATAGCCTAAGCCGTGCCCCCGATGTGCGGGATGACAGGCGACCCACCCAACATCTCCTGTGAAGGGCGTGTGTCCACTATAGTTGTGCAGGCACATAGCGGTGCCAACAGCCTGCTGGGTTGCGATGTCAACGGCAAAGAACCAACCATCAGGAAGGATGCGCGCCAAATTGTACTGGAGCTTGTCGGCGTCCCAGGGATCAAAGTCGGTTACGGCCATCAAGTCCATGAACGGTTGCTCATCGCCAGGCTCATACGGGCGAATCCGATATCCTGGTGGAACGTGCGGCTCGATGAAACGGGGGCGCTGGTACGTTGGCCACACCATGTGGAGCATCGATTTTTCGGGATAGCTCATCGACCGTTTGGCCTTCCAGCGTGATGCGGTGCAGATCGTCCACAACATCAAGTACGCCATTGTGGGACCCAACCTGCACGCATTTTTCGCCACGTTCACGAGCGTCCGCTACAGTGACTTGTTAGCCGCGTCTTTGCGGGCTGGGTACGAGACGTTACTGATGCTGCCTATAGGGTGCTGGGAGATCAAGACCAAAGTGGGTATGGAGTAAGTGAACATCGTGGACATCATTGCTATTCGGTGCATATCCCACATGACAGAGCATCTGGACTTCAGCCGTGAGACACTGCAGTGCCTGGCCTGCAATCTGCCCAGTTCCACGGAAGCTTTCGGGTGGATAGCGAAAGGACGTGCCATCCTGGAGGTGCTGAACACCCCCGCCCTCTGCATCGAACGTGACGGTGTGGAAATCAATGCGTCGGTCCGATTCATCACGGAGGACACAGCGGGTCGGTAATTCATCTTCAATGAGGACAAATCCATGCTGACCAAGTACGTCCTGAGCGTCTCGTACTTGATGTAAGGCAATGACAACATCGAGGTCATCATGTGGACGCGTTTGTTCACCAACGAGCGCGTCAATGCCCCATCCACCGTCGAGCCAAACAAGAATGCCTGCTGTGTCTAACCAAGTAACAATATCGATAACGTCTTGGGCGTGCATCATGGCAGTATTGTACGTCAACTTACAACGATGTATAGCTTACAAGATCGCGGCTAACGGCTGAACTCCGGCGCGCTCCACGACGATACAACAGACCTTGCTACGCGCCCCTCGTATCAAGTTGCACGAATTTTTGCCACGTTCACAAGCGTCGCCTGCAGTGACTTGTTGTGCGTACCTATCAGCAAGCGTGTCGGAACGCGATTACACGCGCTTGGGACGCGCCCCGTACTCCGCAAGCACCCGTTCGCCGCCGCGCCACCGGCCCAGACGGGCAAGGGCACCAATGAGAGGCCAGTAGACCCAGCGCGGCAGCGGCGGCAGGTAGACATCCCCCTCGTGGAGCAGTAATGCGGCCACCAGCGGCTGCTTCGGGAGGAGGCCCTCCCGCATCATGTAGTAGGTAGCTCGGAGTCCCCACTCAATGTTCTTCGCGGGACTGGCAGTGACACGGATGGTGGCGGGCGCTTGCGTTGGATTACGGAAGCCGTGGAGGACTCCTGGCGGGACGGTGACGGTATCACCGGGGGCCAGCCTGATCCGGCGCTTGTCAAGCTGGAGTTCGACCATGCCCGCAAGCCCTTCAAAGGCTTCTGTTTGAGTCTGATGGGCGTGCGGTGCTGGCCCACCGCCTGGTGCGACCTCGATCTGCATGACCACCCGTGATCCATTGGACTCCTCGGCGGTTTCAACAAAGGTGACTGTTTCACCGGACAGCGGGTTGGAAATCGTCCGCCATGCCGCGCCTAACTGGGGGTCGTTTATGCTCGATGTCATGATCTACCTCCATGCGCTTGGCTACGGCACCAAGTATAGCAAAGATGCGAGAGATGTGAAGCATGCACAACGGCCAAGTTCACCGGCGCTCAATGACGATGGCACGCCCGTTGCTGGGGGTGCCGTCGGTGAGCAGTAGCGGATAGCGGCCAGCTTTCCTATCCCTGTCACCATCATCCAGCTAGCGTCAATGTTGCCCCGGATGGTCAAATTGACCACCCCCTTCTCGTGCCGCTCCAAGGACACTGGACATCCTGTCACCTAGCGATTGATCCGCCACAACCAGCGCAGGGAATCGGGGAGGATCGCGCCACCGTGCTCGCCGTCATGGCCACCGCTACCGGCTACGAACTTGTGATCGTAGCCGCGGTACCGGAGCGCGGCAACCATCTGCAGATTTGCCAACCACCAGTTCCCGTGCTCGTTGTCCAAGTCGGCCTCACCATCCTGGAGAAAGACCCGCACTGGCCGCACCGGCTCCTTGCGAATGCGCGACGGGTAGGCGTGCCCACCACGGATGTCGGTGAATGAGCCGATGTGCGATAGCACTTTGCGAAAGGCGTCCGGCCGCTCCCACGCCACGGTGAATGCGCAGATGCCGCCAGAAGACAGCCCACAGATAGCGCGCTGCTCGGGGTCGTCGGTCAGATTCCAGTGCACCCCGACTTCCGGAAGGATCTCGTTTATGAGGAAACGGGCGTACTGGTCAGAAAGCGTGTCGTATTCGAACGAGCGGTTGCTGGCCGCCCATGGGTTGTCAGGCGGCTCGTCTCCCAGGTGGCCCGGATTGATGAAGATCCCCACGGTCACGGGCATGGTTCCGGCGTGAATAAGGTTGTCAAATACCACCGGGACACGGAACGCCCCCTCCTCATTCAGGTAGGCGTGCCCATCCTGAAAG
>JADDPY010000597.1 GCA_016781635.1 Rubrobacter sp. | reverse complement strand
AGCCGGGCGAGCTCCAGGCCGTCCATCCCCGGCATCTGCATGTCGATGATCGCCATGTCGTAGGGGCCGTCGGGGCCTATGCGGGCGGCATTCATCTTCCTGAGCGCCTCCAGTCCATGTTCCGCCTCGGTGTCGCGCATGCCCCAGGAGGAGACCTGCTTGTGGAGGATGGTGCGGTTGGTCTCGTTGTCGTCCACGATCAGGACGCGTAAGCCCCGAAGATCGGCGCGGGGGGAGACGTCCTCGCGCGCCTCCTTCTGCTGCTTGAGACGAGCGGTGAATGAGAACGTGCTCCCCTCGCCGGGGACGCTTTCCACCCAGATCTTGCCTCCCATAAGCTCGACGAGCTGCTTGCAGATCGCGAGCCCGAGGCCCGTGCCGCCGTACTTGCGCGTCGTCGAGGCGTCGGCCTGGGAGAAGGAGCGGAACAGGTTCCCGGCCTGCTCCTCCGTGAGGCCGATGCCGGTGTCCGAGATATCGAAGCGCAGCATGAGATCGTCTTCGCTCTCTTCCACGGAGGAAGCGCGCAGGTTCACCTCACCCTCGTCGGTGAACTTGATGGCGTTGCCGAGGAGGTTCGTCAGGACCTGCCTGAGCCGGAACGGGTCGCCCTTTACTGCGGTGGCGACGCCGGGCTCGACGAAGGCGTTCAGCTCCAGGCCCTTGTTCTGGGCGCGCTCGGCGAGCAGGTAGGCCACCTCCTCGACCTGTTGGCGGAGGTCGAAGTTGATCTCCTCGAGCCTCATTGCCCCGGCTTCTATCTTCGAGAAGTCGAGGATGTCGTTGATGATATGAAGCAGGTTCTCCCCCGACGAGCGCACCGTCTCGGCGAACTCGCGCTGCTCGGAGTCCAGGCCGGTGTCGAGGAGGAGCTCGGTCATCCCGATGACGCCGTTCATGGGCGTGCGGATCTCGTGCGACATGTTCGCCAGAAAGTCGGACTTCGCCCTGTTCGCGGCCTCCGCGGCCTCCTTCGCCTCTTCGAGCTCTTCCTTTGTCTTCAAAAGCTCCCTCGTGCGCTCTTCGACACGCCGCTCCAGCCCCTCGTTGAGCTCCCGGATCTTCTCCTCCGCCCGCCGGCGCTCGGTCTCGTCGTGGGCCGAGGCGAGGACGCCCGCGACCTCTCCGGAGGCGTCGCGGTAGACCGTCGCGTTGTAGACGACGGGGGTGAGGTGGCCGTCTGCACGACGGATGTCCAGGGGGTAGTCGCGCATGTAGCCCTGCTCAAGGACCTGCGCAAGCCCCTCACGGGCTCCGTCCTCGTCCGCGATGTAGCCGAAGATGTTCGTCCCCACGAGCTTTTTGCGCGAGAGGCCGGTCAGGTCGGACATCGCCGGGTTGGCGTCGAGGATCGTGCCGTCCGTGTTCACGGTGGTCAGAGCGTCGAGGTTCACGTCGAAAAGTTGGCGGTTGTAGCGGACGAGACCCTGGATTTCCTCCTCGGCCCGCTTGCGCTCCGTTATGTCCTTGGCGATGCCGTAGACGCCCACGATCTCGCCCCCCACGATGATCGGCAGCTGGGTCATCGCGATCTCGACCCTGTGGCCGGCCTTGTGGAGTATGGTCATGTCGTAGGTCTGAGGCTCGCCCCTTCTCGCCAGGGCGAACCGCTTGGCGGCGCTCATGAGGCCCTCCGGCACGATAAGTTCCACGCTGTTCCCGATAAGCTCCTCGACGGGGTACCCAGTCACGACCTCTGCGGCGGGGTTGGCCGTAACGAAACGGCCGTCGAGGTCCAGCGAGTAGACGCCGTCCGGGTTGTCCCTGAACAGGGATTTGTAGCGTTCCTCGCTCTCCGCAAGCTGGGCGGTGCGCTCTTCGACACGCTGCTCCAGCTCCTCGTTGAGCTTGCGGATCTCCGCCTCCGCCCGCACGCGCTCGGTGACGTCGATGGAGACGCCGATAAAGCCGGAGACCGTGGCGTCCCCCTCACGGACGGGGGAGTAATAGGTCTCGTAGATGATGCTGGCTATCTCGAACGTGGAGCTGAAAGTTTCGCCCGCCAGGGCCCGAGCGGCGTTCTCCCCAACCTCCGGCACGTCCGCGTAGATCTGGTAGATGGACCGGCCGACGAGGTCGTCGGGGCTCGCCCCCAGAACCTCCAGGCCCTTGCCCTCCGCAAGGGTGAAGATGCCCTCGGCGTCCGTGGCGAAGAGCACGAGCGGGGCGTTGGCAACCACCGTCCTGAGGCGCAGCTCGCTCTCCCTCAGGGCCTGCTCGGCCTTCTTGCGCTCCGTGACGTCCACTATCGCTTGCACTGATCCCTGGAAGATGCCGTCGGCGTCCATGATGGGTGAGCCGGAGGAGGACAAGAGTCGACGTTCTCCATCGGCGGCGATGACGGGAAGCTCGTACTTGGTGCGCTCGTTTGCTCGACGCCGGGCCCTCTGCTCCGCGGAGACCCGCATCCCTTCCTCGTCGAAAAAGTCGGTCAGCTTTCTGCCCACGAGCTCCCCTGCCGGCAGGCCGAAGATCTCCGCGTAGGCGGGGTTGCAGTAGGTGATGGCGTCCTCGGTGTCGATAAAGGAGATCCCCTCCTGCACCGTCTCTACGAGCCTGCGGTACTGCTCCTCGCTTTCCTCGAGCGCCTTCTCGTTCTCCCGGCGCGCGGTGATGTCCGCGAAGGTCACGACCGCGCCCACGGTCTCCCCGTTCTCGAAGATGGGGGTACTAACGTACTCGACGGGGAAGCTCGTCCCGTCCTTGCGCCAGAACACCTCGTCGGAGACGCGGTGGACCACCCCATCCTTGAGCGCATCGTAGATCGGGCACTCCTCGGTGGGGTAATGCGTTCCGTCCGGTCTCGTGTGGTGCGTGAGGGCGTGCACGGGCTGGCCGATCAACTCTTCCGTTTCGTAACCGAGCATGAATGATGCGGCCGGGTTTACGAAGGTGGCCTTGCCAGAGTGGTCCAGTCCGTAGATGCCCTCGCCCGCGGAGTCGAGGATGAGCTTGTTCTGGCGGCTCAGCCGTCCGACCTCCTGCTCCTCTTCCTGGCGGCGCTCGGCCATGGAGTTGAAGGCCGCTGCCACCCCGGCGAGCTCGTCGCGAGAACCGGGGGCTATCCTGTATCCGAGGTCTCCGCCACCGATCTTGTCGGCTCCCTCCTTGAGGCTGCGGACGGAGCGCAGAATGCCGCGCCCGATCAGCGTCGCGGAGCCCACGCCGACGAGGAGCCCCACGGCGATCAGGCCGATTAGCGACCAGTAGACATCGGAGATCTCTTTGCTGGCGGCCGCTTCTGCTTCCGCGAGTTGCTGGGTGGCTCGCGCCTGCAACTCGTTGTCGAACAGGTTGTCCAACTCGTCTTGCAGTGTTGAGAACCTTTTCTGCTCCTCTAGGGGGATGTCGTACTCCCCGCCCCGCTCGTCTCTTACATCCATCAACTCCGTGCCCAGGGCCACGTACTCCGTGTAGAGTCGGTCGACCTGGCCCCCTAACTCCTTACCCTTCTGGCTTTCGACTCGCTCGTTGTACAAGGTCTTGAATTCCTCGAAGTCAGCCTGGTCGTTGACCACCTGTTGGCGTTCCCGGGGATCGCCGGTATCCAGGTAGCTCAAGACGCCTTGGCCTATCTCGACTGTGTTGATCTCCATCTCGGAGGCCGCCGTGGCGGTGGGTTCCTCCACCTTCACTATCTCTCGCAGGGATGCCCCTATGGAACGAACGCTGGTGCCTACGACGAGCCCGGTCAGGACGAAGAGCAAGATCAAGATCCCGAACCCCAACCACAGCTTGCGTGCTATCGTCATCTCGCTTCCTTTGTTTCTACCCGAAGGCGGGATACTCGCGTGTTTTCTGCACGGATCTATTATCGTACTTTCGGCCTGTAGAGTTTAATCCGCCTGTTTTTAACGCCCCCGGAGCATCCCTCGGCCCTCGCCCTAAAGGTTTTCCGCCAGCGATCCGAAGAATAATATTAGGGCGGTCGGGTTGGATCACCAGGGCGGCGAGCGTTCATCCGGGAGAGCGAAGGAGTAAACCAGGAGGGTGGATCACGCAACTGCGGCACATGCGGAGATGGTAAGCGTCTCCTGGGACCCAAGGCTTATCGTGCTCTCTTACCTTGTGGCCGTCTTTGCCTCCTACGCGGCGTTGGATCTTGCCGGCGTGGTCTCGCTCGCCCGTGGGGGCGCGAGCCGAGCCGCCTGGATTCTCTTCGGGGCGATCGCGATGGGCCTCGGCATCTGGTCCATGCACTTCACCGGAATGCGCGCCTTCAAAATCACGCTGCCACTCTCCTACGACGTCCCCCTGGTCGTCGTCTCCGCGCTCGTGGCCGTCGCCGCGTCCGCTCTCGCCCTCTTTGTGGTTAGCCGCAGCACGATGACGGTCGGAACCCTTTTCGCAGCCGGGCCCGTCATGGGCTTCGGCATCGTCGGCATGCACTACACTGGGATGGCCGCGATGCGCATGCCCGCCGAGACAAGCTACGATCCGTTCCTCTTCGCCCTCTCCGTGGCGATAGCGGTCGGCGCCTCGATCATGGCACTCTGGCTCGCTTTCTCCCTGCGAAAGGACCATGCCATCCGCAAGGGATGGACACCCTGGGCCAAACTCGGTGGCGCCCTGGTGATGGGAATAGCGATATCCGGGATGCACTACACGGGGATGGCCGCCGCCCGCCACGTCTCGACCGGTGAGGCCATGACGGGTTCTGCCGCCGTCGCCGAGCCCTTCGCTCTGGGCCTGGGCATCGGGGCGGCCACGATCTTCATCCTCGGGCTCGCGCTCGTGGGCTCCTTCGTTTCAGGGCGCTTCGCCCTCAAATCCCGCAAGCTCGAAGAGTCCGAGCAGCTCTACAGTTCGCTCTTCCTGCACAACCCCGATGCCGTCTACTCAGCCGACCTGCGAGGATGCGTCACCGCCGTCAACCCCGCCGCCGAGATCCTTACCGGGTATCCGGCCGAAGAGCTCTTGGGCATGGTCGCAGGGGGCCTCGCCGTGCCGGAGGAGAGGGAAATGGTGACGCACCGCTTCAAGCTCGCAGCCCGCGGCGAGGCCCAGACCTACGAGACCGCCCTGAGGAACAAGGCGGGTAAGAGGGTCGAGGTCAGCGTCACCAGCCTGCCGACGGTGGTGGCCGGTGAGATCCGGGGCGTCTACAGCATCATCAAGGACGTTACCGCCAGACGCCGGGCCGAGACCGCCCTCGTCCAGCGCAACGACTATCTGGCCTCCCTGCACGAGACGGCCATGGACTTCATGAACCGCTCGGGGACGCAGCAGATGCTCTCCTCCATCCTCGCCCGCGCTGCCCGCCTCGTTGCGGCCCCCAACGGCTACGCCTTCCTCGTCGAACCGGGGGAGAAGGAGCAGCTTGGGGCACGGGCCACCCTGGGCGTCTACACCCGGCGTTCCGAGAGCCACACGATGCGTCGCGGGTACGGTCTCGGAGGGAAGGTATGGGAGAGCGGCGAGCCCCTCGTCGTCAACGACTACCGGAACTGGGAGGGGCGCCAGCCCTGGCCGATCCTCCCGGAGGGCCCGGGGGCCACTGGCGACCTGCCGAATGCCGCCGTCGCGGTGCCCATAAAGTCCGCTGGAGAGGTAGTCGGCGTCATGGCTCTCGCTTATGACGAGGACGGCGGGACGTTCGGGGCCGAGGAGGCCGCCGTCCTGGAGAGCTTTGCCGACTTCGCAGCTGTCGCCCTCCACAACACCCGCCTCTACGACGCCGCCGAGCGGGAGCTCGCCGAGCGTCGGAGGGCAGAGCGCGAGGTTCGCGAACTCTCTCGCTACAACCGTAACCTCTTCGAGGTGAACCTCGACGGCCTCGCCGCCCTGAACCTCGATGGCGGCTTCGAGGACATAAACCCCGCGATGGCGAACCTCGCGAACCTCTCCCGCTCGAAGCTCCTGAAGACCGATCTGCCATCACTCGCCGTCGACCCCGGGGAGGCGAGGGCCGCCCTCAGGCTCGTTCGTGAGCAGGGCTACCTGCGAGACTACCCTCTAGAGCTGAAGCGGCGGGGAGATCGCGCGGGGCGCCACGCCCCCGTCCCCGTGCTCCTGGACGCTACCTTGTTCAGGGACGAAAGCGGCGAGGTAGCGGGCATCCTCGTCTCCGTCCGCGACATCACGGAAAGGGTGGAGTCCGAGAGGAGGCTCAAGGCCGCCGAGAAGAGGTATAGGACCCTGGTCGAGCAGGTGCCGGCGACCTTCTACACCGCCGCCCTCACGGACCTCGGGAGCCTGACATACGTCAGCCCCCGCTACGAGGAGCTTACCGGCTACGGGCTGCAAGACCACCTCGAAGATCCCGCGCTGTGGTCGAAGATCATCTACCCGGAGGACCGGGACTGGGTCCTGAACGAGAACCACCGATCGAACCTAACCGGCGACCCCTTCGAGGTCGAGTACCGCCTTGTAAGCCGCGACGGACGCGTGAAGTGGGTGCAGGACGAGGCGTTCGTCCTACGCGACGAGGAGGGCCGCCTCTCGATGCGTCAGGGCTTCATGCTCGACATCACCGAGCGCAAGGAACTCGAGGAGCAGCTCGCCTATCAGGCCTTCCACGACTCTCTCACTGGCCTCCCCAACCGCGTGCTCTTTCGAGACCGCCTCGGCCAATCCCTCGCCCGCTCGGCCCGGGACGGGAGGGGCGTGGCCGCGCTGTTTATGGACCTGGACAACTTCAAGGTCATAAACGACTCCCTGGGCCACGAGATGGGCGACGGGCTGCTGGTCGAGGTCGCGGGGCGTATCGGGGGCTGCTTGAGGCCGGGGGATACGGCAGCCCGGCTCGGGGGTGACGAGTTCGCCGTGCTCCTGGAGAACATCGCCGGGGCGGACGACGCGGTCGGTGTCGCCGACCGGATTGCCAGGGCACTATCTGAGCCGTTCGCGCTGGATGGTAGCGAGGTCTACGTCAGCGCGAGCGTGGGCGTCGCTCTCGGGGGCGGCTCCTCGGACGACGCGCCAGGGTTGGAGGACCTCATACGCCGCGCCGACCTGGCGATGTACGGGGCAAAAAAGAAAGGCAAGGCCAGCCACGAGGTCTTCGACCCCTCGATGAACGCCGCCGCACACGCCCGCCTCGCCCTGGAGAACGACCTCCGGCGGGCGGTCGAGCGCGACGAGTTCAAGCTCTTCTACCAGCCAAAGGTTCGGGTCTCGCCGGGCCGTCCCGGTGAGGATGAGATCGTGGGCGTCGAGGCGCTCATCCGTTGGGAGCACCCCGAGCGCGGCCTGGTTTCGCCGGCGGAGTTCATCCCCGTCGCCGAGGAGACCGGCCTGATCGTCCCCATCGGCCGATGGGTTATCGAGGAGGCCTGCCGTCGCGCGGTGGAGTGGCAGGGCGTCGGGGGAACCGGCGACCACTTCGTGATGGGGATCAACCTCTCCGCGAGGCAGTTCGCGGACAATGGCCTCGTCGGGGACGTCTCTCGCATCCTCGGGGAGGTCGGCCTGGCTCCGGAGGCGCTGGAGCTCGAGATCACGGAGAGCGTAGTGATGGATGACGCTCCCACGACCGCCAACATCTTTCGCGAGCTCAAAGCTCTGGGCGTACGGCTCTCGATCGACGACTTCGGCACGGGCTACTCGTCCCTGAGCTACCTCAAGCGGTTTCCCGTCGACTATTTGAAGATCGACCGCTCCTTCGTCGGCAACATCGGGCTCACGGGCGAGTCGTCCGAGGACGCCGTCATCGTGAGCGGCATAGTCTCCCTCGCTCAGGACCTCGGTCTGAAGGTCATTGCCGAGGGCGTCGAAACGGTCGAACAGCTCCTCAGGCTCCGGGAGATGGGCTGCGATATGGCCCAGGGTTACTACTTTTCCAGGCCCATACCCGAGGGTGTGATGGACGAGATGCTCCGGTCCCTTGAGGCACGGAGATAACCCCCGTGGGCTAACCTCGTGGGAGGTGCACCGTAAACGTAGTGCCCTCGCCGACCTTACTATTCACCGCTACGGTCCCGCCGTGCTTCTCGACGACGTGACGGACGATGCTCAGGCCGAGACCCGTGCCGCCGGTCTCCTTGGAGCGGGCCTTGTCCACCCGGTAGAAGCGCTCGAAGATTCGCGACAGGCTCCCTTCCGGGATGCCTATGCCCGTGTCCGAGACGCGCACCACTACCTCGCTTTCGCTCGACTCCCCCTCGACATCCACCGTTCCGCCGATAGGGGTGTACTTCACGGCGTTCTCCACGAGGTTCGCGAACATGGAAGTTAGCTGCGTCTCGTCGCCCCGGATCTCGTAGAAGCCGGCGGGCCCGGATCTCCTCCACGAGAGGGTGATGTTCTTGCTCTTCGCGGCCGGACGGAGGCGGGCGAGCACCACCATAAGGATGCTCCGGACGTCGACCTCTGCGGGGTTTTGGAGCCCCTCTTCGCTCTCCAACCGGGCGAGGTCGAGGAGGTCGGAAGTGAGCTGGGCGAGGCGCTCCGTCTCGCTCTTCAGGCGCTGGGCGAAGAAGCGGGCCTGCTCGGGGTCCTCGTCCAAAATCTCAACGAGGCTTTCGGCGAGCAGCTTGAGGCTCGTCGCCGGGGTCTTCAGCTCGTGCGAGACGTTCGCCACGAAGTCTCGCCGCATCTTGTTGACACGCCTGAGCTCGCCGAGGCTCACGGCATCGGTCTCGCCCATGTCCACCTCCCCATAGCTGGTATCGCCGAGGCCGGTCTCCATGGATACCTCCCCGGTCAAGGCTTCAACCCAGCTTCTCACCCGGTCCACCGCCCTGCCCCGCTGGCACCGCCTCGAATCGGTAGCCGAGGCCACGGACGGTGTGGATGTACTCGTAGGCGCTCCGCTCGGCGAGTGCAGCGCGGATGCGGCGGATGTGCACGTCTATGGTGCGCGAGGAGCCCACGCCCGCGTGCCCCCAGACCTCCTTGGCGAGGTCTTCGCGGCTCTTAAGCTCACCGGGCCGGGCGGCCAGGGCCGCGAGGAGCTCGAACTCCTTCAGGCGCAGGTTGAGGGGCTCATCCCCGATGCTGGCCGTGAAGTTTTTCGTGTCCAGCCGGAGATCGCCTGCTTCCAGGATCTTGCCGCGCGCCCCCGGCGAGGAGACGCTGCGCTTGAGGTTCGCGTTGATCCTCGCTACGAGCTCCTTCATGCCGAAGGGCTTCGTCACGTAGTCGTCGGCCCCGGCCTCGAAGCCCCGAACCTTGTCCTCCTCGGCGTCCTTGGCGGTGACCATCACGATGACCACCTCGCGGTCTTCCTGACGGATCTTCTCGCAGACCCGGATGCCGGACTCGCCGGGGAGCATGATGTCCAGGAGGATCAGGTCGGGACGCAGCCTCCTCGCGAGCTTCAACGCCTCCGCCCCGCTCGTCGCCTTGCTCACCCCGAAGCCCTGCCGCCCCAGGTTATAGGCCAGGGTATCTAGGATCGCCGCGTCGTCTTCGACGATCAGGATCTCCGCCGTGGCAACCGTGCTCGCGCCCAAATCCTTCAACCTCCGACTCGCCGGACTTCGCACGAAAAGTATAGCTTATTGCTACAAGCATCTCGTTGACTTCAAACCTTTCCCGCCCCTCGCGGATAATCATCCGTAGGGGCCCCTGACGTACACCGACCAGGAAGGGTGGAGGATGGAGGAGCGTAGGGCGATCGAGCGCCTCAAACGGGGCGACCCGGGGGGCTAGAGGTACTGGTGAGACGCCACTAGGTCCGGGCAGTACGGACGGCGTACCTGATCGTACGGGAAAGGACGCTCGCCGAGGACGTCGTGCAGGCGAACACCTGGTGCGATCCGCGCCGACCGTCGAGGTGGACGAGAAGGTCGAGAAGAATGGGGTGGGGGATGACCCTGGACCGGGTGGTGAACTCCCCAGCGAGGCCCCAGGCGGTCATCTGCATCGAGCCACCGGACGACATGCACGAGGAGTTGTACCCGATGGTGGAGCCGTACCCCGCCGATAGCGAGACCATCGAGCCCCTGCCGCTTGGGAATGGCTGATGGTCGGCTCCGTTGTACGATCGGACGGAGGGCCGCTCGTCGTTAACGGTGACGTCCCTTGTCGTGGAATCCGACGAGAACGCGATCGCACCGGAGACGATGGAGCCAGAACTGCTACCTGGTCCCTGGAAGTTCGACTTCGAGGCTCCCAAGCGGTAAACGGACATCGGTCCCACCCCTTCGGAGGGGCAGCGCTAACTCGGGCGCTGCCCCTCTTTGTGCTGTCGGAACGTTCTCCCGGAGAACTCCGTGACCAGTCATCCCGCGACGTCTACAATGCGACGCATGAAGGTACGAGCGGAAAAGCTGACGGTACACACCAAACGCGCTTTCACCATCGCACGTGGCTCCTCGGACTCCTTCGAGCGCGTGATCCTGACGCTGGAGGAAAGCGGTGTATCGGGACGTGGCGAAGCGGCACCCACAAACTACTATGGGGGAGACACCGAAGCCGTCACCGAAGCCCTCGATAGCGTGAGGGTACGTGATCCCTGGGACATCGAGGGTACGCTCCGGGAGAACGAGGGCTTGCATCCGTCCGCCCTCGCCGCGCTAGATGCGGCGCTGCACGACCTCGCCGCCAGGAGGCTCGGGGTTCCCGTGTACCGGCTGCTCGGGCTCGCTCGTCCCCAGCCGCAGAGCGCCTACACTTTAGGCATCGCCGACCCCGAGACGACCGTATCGGAGGCGAGGCGGCTCTCCCCGTTCCCGATACTGAAGATGAAGGTGGGGAGTAGGGATGATGTCGAGACGGTCCGGGCGGTCGCGGGGTTTTCGGACGCCGCTCTCTGGGTGGACGCTAATGAGGCTTTCGCGCCGCACGAGGCCCCGGGTGTGGCGCTGGAGTTGAAAGAGATGGGCGTCGGGATGGTGGAGCAGCCCGTGCCGGCTTCGGCCGGTCCGCAGGCGATGCGGGCCGTGACAGAGGCCGTCCTGCCCCTGCCGGTTATCGCCGACGAGGGCGCGGTGAACGCGGGGAACGTGCCTGCCCTCGCGGGGTGTGTCTCCGGGGTGAACGTGAAGCTCGCGAAGTGTGGGGGAATACGCCGTGCGCTGGAGCAGATCCATGTCGCCAGGGCCTGCGGGATGATGGTCATGCTGGGCTGCATGGTGGAGACCTCCCTCGGCATAGCCGCCGCCGTGCAACTTTCCGGCCTCGTAGACTTCGTGGACCTCGACGGAGCCATGCTCCTCGCTGATGACCCCTACGGGGGACTATCCTACGAGAACGGGCGTATTTTGCTGCCGGATGCTCCCGGTCTCGGCGTGGAGCCCCTGTGACGATGCACGAGGCGCCGCGCCGCCGGTACGCCGTCCTAGCCAACGGCTGGTTCGCAAACCGCCACGCCAAGACCGCCCACGGCCTGATCCGGTACGGGAGGGACGAGGTAGCCTGCGTTATCGACTCGACGCTGGCGGGCCGGCGCGTCTCTGACGTGATGTCGAATCTTGCGGAGCCCGTGCGCGGCGAGACGCCGATCGTCGCGAGCCTCCGGGAGGTCCTGGAGCTCCGGCCCACCTCGATCCTCGTCGGGCTCGCCCCACCGGGCGGGCGGCTGCCGGAGGAGTGGATGCGGACCCTGCGCGAGGCTGCCGAGAATGAGCTGGAGATCGTCAGCGGCCTCCACCAGCGGCTCGCCCCCGAGCTGCCGGGGGCGCGGGTGTGGGACGTGCGAGAGCCGCCGGAGGGCATCCCGATCTTCTCGGGGGAGGGTTTCGGCGTGAAACCCATGGTCGCGCTCGCGGTCGGGACGAGCAGCGCCATAGGCAAGATGACGGCCGTCCTCGAGATTCAGCGGGCGGCCCTGGAGAGGGGCACGAGGACGGAGTTCGTCCCCACGGGGCAGACGGGCGCCGTGATCGCCGGTTGGGGTATCTGTATAGACGCGGTCGTGTCGGATTTCGCCGCCGGAGCCTCCGAGAAGCTCGTGCTCGAAGCGGCCGGAAGGGAGCCCGCGCCCGGCCTGATCCTGGTCGAAGGTCAGGGCTCCATCGCGCACCCCGCCTACTCCGGCGTTACCACCGCTCTCCTCCACGGCTCCTGCCCGGACTGCCTCATCCTCTGTGCGGACGCCCATGGCCCGCGCGACGAGCTCTTCCCCGGCGTCCCCTTCCCGGAGCCAAACAACATCGCCCGCCTCTACGAAGAGCTCGCCGCCCTCGTCAAACCGGCCCCCGTGGTCGCCGTAAGCGTCAACACCAGCACCCTCGACGATGCCGAGGCGAGAGCCCTCGTGGACCGCGTCTCACGGGAGACGGGGCTTCCGGCTGCCGACCCGGTGCGCGGCGACGCCGGGCCGATCCTCGACGCACTCCTCGGCGTGCCCAAGACGCGGGTCAAGGGCGTTTAACCTCCGCAGGAGCGCCGATGGTCCCGTTACAGGGTCGTTAAAACTTATATGTTTGCTCAAGCATCCGGGTATGTTAAGATTCAAACGTGGCGACGTGTTTGACCTTGAACGCTAGTTACGAGCCCGTGGCGCTTGTGCCGATAAAGCGGGCCATCGTACTCGTTGTCTCCGAAAAGGCCGAGATCGTGGAGGCCAACCTCGACCGCCGCTTCCGCTCCGAGAAGGCCGAGTATCCTTACCCGCTCGTGATCCGTCTGGTCAAGTTCGTCGAAATACCTCGTCGTCTCAGAAAGCACGTGACGAACGCCATCCTTTTTGCCCGCGACGGCTACCGATGCCAGTACTGCAACAAGCACCGCGACGACCTGAATCGCAAGGAGTGCTTGACCCGCGACCACGTAAAGCCGCTGAGCCGCGGCGGCGCCAACACCTGGGACAACGTCGTCGCCGCCTGCACCAAGTGCAACGCGCGCAAGAGCAACCGCCTCCCCATGGAGTGCGGCATGTACCCCAAAACCACCCCGAAGGAGCCGCGCTACGTCGTCATGGTGTGGTACTCGCGGGGTCTCAACGCCGTCCAGCGCCGCTACGTGGAGCAGTTTTACGGGCCGTTAGGCGAGCCCGCCTTTTAACCGCTCGACGACGGATCTCAGACATGGGCAATGATGGTGGTTCGCGTCAGTTCGGCGTAGCCGTACATTGAGAGGGCTACGGATACTCGGCGTTCGCGGGGCAAAACGCCGCTACGTGGAGCCTGG
>JADDPY010000117.1 GCA_016781635.1 Rubrobacter sp. | reverse complement strand
CACTGCGCCCGTAGAAGACGAAGTCATTGGCACTGTTCCAGTTCTCGACCACTTGGAGCCCCTCGTGGATCTCCCGGCGGAGTGCCTCGCTGCGCAAGAAGCGGCAGAGGAAGATAGTCTTGACCGCTTTGCCCAACTCGGCGAGCGCCTGGTAGGTCGGGTGCTGGACGTTGGCGCGCGTGAACCGGCGGAGGATTGTTTCAGCATCGGCCGTGCCGAGCCGCAGCGCCGTCGCGAAGCGCACCATTTCGTCATACTGCTGGGTAATGAGTTCCCAGTTGATCGGCCGCGTGAGCACCGGCGCCAGGCGTGGGTAGGGGTCGGGCTCGCCGGCGGTTGGGCGGTACAACTTCTGGGCGTGGATGCCTTTGAGACGCGGCAACAACTCGAAGCCGAGGAGCCGCGTGAACGCAAAGGCAACCTCGCTTTGGCCATGGGAATCGGTGTAGGCCCGGTCCACCTCCATCGAGGTGCAGTGCCGCAGGACCCCCTCGATCATGGCGGCCACTTCCGACGAGGAGACCGTCTTGAGCTGCGAGTAGATACAGGCGGCTTTGCGTTCCACATGCCAATAGATCATGATACCCGGGCCGCGGTGGCGAATACTCCACTCGGTGCGCAGATTGCCGTCCCACGCGCCGAACTTCTTGGAGTCAGCGGCGCACGCGGTCGTCCCTTCACCCCAAATATGCGGGAGGCGCACGGCGAGCGTGGCATCGACAACGCGGGTGATCGCCGCGCGCAGCTGGTCTTTGTGGAGAAAACGCCGGCGCACATAGAGCAGATCTTTATAGGTAGCGCCGTGGTTGCCGGCGGCGACGCGCTTGAGGCCGGTGTTGGTGCCCAACCCATACAGGCACAGGAGCAAGCGTTGCTGCAGCACGGGCCGCTCAAGGATCTCCCGCGAGGCGACGCTGGTGAAGAGATCGGTGAACTGGAGCTGTAACTCCGTTTCTTTGAGGATGTCGAGCAGGCTCGTCATGGGTCAGTGCAGGCCGATCGTGCTCTTGAGGCGCGCGAGGTTGACCGGCTCAGGGAGGGGATCGAGCGGCGATACCTTGATCCAGCCATTGGCCTTGGTCAGGATTTGCACGTGGCGGTTGCGTGGCAGTTCGCGATTGAGGGCCTCCAGGGCCTCCCGCATCTCTTGTTGGAGCCCAGCGATGAAGGTGGCCGCATCCCGCGGTTGGCCCAAGGCAGCGTAGTAGGTGTCGCGCTGCACCTCATAGTCGGCGGGCAAGTCGTGATCCGGGTTGCCAAAGCGCGCCGCCCCTTCGACCCAGATTTCGCGCGACCGGAGCCCCTCACGCAGTGCCTGCAAGACGCAGATCTCATAGTTGACCCGGTTGACCCGCTCACGCCCGGCTTTGTCGTGCTCGACGACGATCTCGCGCAAGCCCGCACGGACGATGCCGTCGAGTGGCACGTCTTCCTCCACCGGGTAGTATCGGGCACGGCGCCCCGTGTAGGCCTTGATCAGGTGCACGGCCCGGATGATCGGCCGATGCACGGCGTTATTGGAACGAAAGCTGAGCGCCTGGAGGAACACCGGCACCATGCGGCGGTAATGACTACAGTAG
Organism: Rubrobacter sp.; assembly: GCA_016781635.1. Classification (GTDB taxonomy): domain Bacteria; phylum Actinomycetota; class Rubrobacteria; order Rubrobacterales; family Rubrobacteraceae; genus Rubrobacter_F. The sequence goes on along the minus strand of JADDPY010000117.1, from coordinate 1,474 downwards.
CTCCGCCGCATGACGGTGTGGACACGCGTCCGGTAGGCCCGCCCGCTGGCTTTGTGTTCCCGCACGACATCACGCAACGTCTGCTCGCCTCCGGCGGCGGGGTAGATAATGTCCCGCACCCGTTCGTCGGGATGCGCCAACGAGGCCTCGGCAACGTGAAACAAAATGGTGGGCTTGCCCATGACCCGCTTGAAATCCTCGACCAACTCCTGCTCGACCTTATGCTCGGCCTTGACGCCGATCTTGTGCACAATGCCAATGAGGAGGTCGATCAGGTTGTCCGTGATCTCCTGGATCCGGAGAGTACATAAGGCCGCGAGCAAGGTATAGCGAATGGCCGCGGGGTGCGCACGCAACTCCCGGGGCGGCTCCGCGGCCGCGCGATTGCGATAGGTCGTCACCAGCTTCGGGGGGACATCCCGAAAAAGGTCGGGCGGGAGGCCAACGCGTCGCAGGCGCTGGAGCTTGGCGATGGTCCCCAGGACACTCTCAAGACTGATCCGGCCAGGATCCGTTTTGAGTGCGTGTAGTGGTAGGTCATCCGTCGGTGCAGGGGTGGCGTCCGGGGCATTCAGGCTATCAGTGTCAAGCAGTCGATCGAGTTCAGCGATGGCCGGCGACGGTAAGCGGGTCAGGATGGTGGCACAGACCCGCTCTTCCGCGGTGTGCATCGCCGAGCGGACCAGCCGGTCGATTCGATCCGGGGTCGGCGGTTCGAGGCGTAATACGCGACAGCGCGCATAGACTGCGGCCGTCACATGGTCGATCCGCCGATCGTAGACCACCTCTTGGGTAAGCAGCCAGGCCACCAGGTCGTGTCCATCCTGGACCGTGGCAATGCGGAAGCCGAGGTAGTCTCGGATCTCGGCGCGATGATATTCGATCGAGCGGCCATGCCAGTCGTACTGGAGATAGAGCTCGGGCGGGAGACCGAGTTGGCTGGCGACATAGGTCACGATGGCGGGTGGCACCTCGTGTTTGTGCTGCGGAAAGCGGCCTTCCAGGTGGAGATACTTGAGTAAGAGGGCACAGCCGAGGCGATTGTGACCAGTTTTCGTGCCCAGGAGCCCGAGGTCCTCCGGGGTCAACGTCCAGTGCTCGATCAGGTCGTCGGGATCCCACACACGTTTCATGCATTCCCTCCAAACGCGAACGCAGCACGGTGGCAGCGCGAGCCGGCGCATGCAGTCAAAGGACGGGTGGCTGCTGGAGGGCGAGTATAGCGGAGGGGCCAAAGCACGCAGACAGGGAGAGTCGTTCCTGATCAGCTCCGAAGTAGACTACCCATTGCGGCTGGTGACACGAACTCTAGTTGACACTGGTGGCGAATTCCCATAGGAGCCACGCTCAGCAAAATTGCTTCTCCCAGCGTAGCCTGCTGGAGTATGATCAAACACATCGCCCGTGTCGGTCGGCGCTGTCGTGATCTGCTGTAGGAGGCTTCACATGTCACTCCGTCCACAAGTGATCTACC
>JADDPY010000204.1 GCA_016781635.1 Rubrobacter sp. | reverse complement strand
CGCCCACCGCCGGGAGGCCCGCGTCCTCCAGATCCCGGGCGTACTTGGTGGAGAGGTACTCGGGGTGCAGGTCGTAGGCGACCAGCTCCGGGCGCACGTCGAAGAGCCGGCAGTAGTGCTCGACCCCCTCCCGAAAGGAACGCAGAGTCTCGTAGTTCTCCAGGTCCCCGATGTGGTGGCTGAGGAAAGCGTGGCGGCCCTTCGACACGCAGAAGGTGTTCTTGAGCTCCCCACCGCAGGCTAACGTTTGTCGGCCGAGGTCCTCCGCAAGCCGGAGCGGCGCAGGAGCGTACCCCCGCGAGCGCCTGATGGGGTAAGGCCGTCCACCCACAACGCGCGCCACGGAATCGTCGCAGCGCATGTGGACGGGACGGTCGTGGACGAGGAAGTAGTCCGCGATGTCGCCTAGAAGCTCGAACGCCTCCTCGTCCCGGTAAGCTATGGGCTCGTCCGAGCGGTTGCCGCTCGTCATGACGAGAGGGATGCCGGCGTCGCGTAGGAGCAGGTGGTGGAGCGGCGTGTAGGCGAGCATGACGCCTAGAGCATCCTGTCGCGGCGCGACCTCTTCGGCGACGCCGTCACCCTCCCTACGCTTCAGGAGCACTATCGGGCGCGCCGGGGAGGCGAGCAGCGCCTCCTCCTCCGGGCTCACCCGGCAGAGCTCTCGTACCTGTTCAAGGTCGCGCGCCATGAGCGCGAAGGGCTTGTCCTGGCGAACCTTGCGGCCCCGGAGTGTTCTTACCGCTCGCTCGTCGAACGGGTCGCAGGCGAGGTGGTAGCCGCCCAGGCCCTTGATCGCCAGTATGGCCCGCCCCCGCAGCATCTGGGCCGCATGCCCCACCGGGTCCACCGGCCTGACGCGCAGCTCGCGGCCATACCTGCCGTCGAGGATACGCACCCGGGGACCGCATGCCGGGCAGGCGTTGGGCTGGGCGTGGAAGCGGCGGTTCGAGGGATCATCGTACTCCCGCCGGCACCGGGGGCACATCTCGAAGGAGGCCATAGTGGTCGTGGCCCGGTCGTAGGGGACCTGGCGCGTGATGGTGAAGCGCGGGCCGCAGTTCGTGCAGTTGGTGAACGGGTAGCGGTAGCGCCGGTCGGCGGGGTCGAGAATCTCCGCGAGGCAATCGTTGCAGGTGGCGACGTCCGGCGAGATCAGGGCCCGCCGCCGGATCCCCTCCCGGCTCTCCTCGATGCGGAAACCTCTCTCCCCGAGCACCGCGAGGGGCTGCCAGCCCACCGCCTCCACCACGGCCAGCGGTGGCGCCTCCTCCCTTATCTCGCGCAGAAAAAGCTCCAGCTCCTCCGGAGGGCCTTCCGCCTCGATGTGGACGCCTTCGGCGTCGTTGCGCACCAGCCCGGCGAGCCCGTGTCGCCGGGCCAGGGCGTAAACGAAGGGCCTGAAGCCCACACCCTGCACGATGCCTTGCACAGAGATCTCCCGTCGCTCCCGGGTCGGCACCTTCACGTAGCGCTCGGCTCCCTCACCAGACGAGTGGTCAGCTCCCGAAGGCGTTCGATGGCCTCCGCAACACCTCTCTCGACCGGTTCGCTTAGGCCCATCCCGAGCTCGCACTCCTTGGGCTGGCAACCCAGGATGTATGCCCGAGGAGGCAGGACCCCGATGGCCCGCGCCAGGGTCAGGGCCTTCGAAGGCACCGCCAGGTGCGTATCTGCCAGGAACTCCTGCCGGTCCTCCTCGGTCAACTCCTCCGCGTCGGGGACCTCCACCTCCAGCAGGCAGACGGTGCCGGGTTCCTCCTCCCGGTCGGTGGCGTCCACGATGACGAGGGCCTCGTAGCCGTCCATCAACTCCTGGACCATCCTGATGCCGGCGATCCCGGACTCGAATATCTGGATTCCCTCCGGCACGCCGTCCTCGGAGAACCGCCGGATGACCGCTATCCCGAAGCCGTCGTCCCCGAGCAGGTCGTTGCCCACGCCGGCCACCAGCACCCGGGGCTTCACTCCGGCTCTACCTCTTCCACCCCTACCGCGACCTTTATCTCCCCATCCCGCACCGCGACCGGGAGCACCGGGAGCTTGCCTTCTTCTGCGTCCTCTCGCTTGCCGGTCCGCACGTCGTAGCGGCAGCCGTGCCAGGGGCAGACCAGCGTCGAGCCCTCTAATCGCCCCAGGTGCAGCGTGAGGACGCTCCCCGGCGGGCAACCGTTCCGGTAAGCGTAGACCTCCTCGTCGAGGCGCACCAGGATCAGGGACGTACCCCCGGGGCGGAGGGCCCGGATCTCTCCCGGTTCGAGGTCCTCGAGATGCCCCACCGAGACCCACCGCGGGCGACGCTTCGGCTTTCGTCGCAATTGGATGGGCTTCTCGGGCGCAGGTGGGGGCGGCTCCTCCGCCACAAGGTCCACGAAGCCCGGAAACCCCTCGCGCAGGGCCTCTTCGACCACCCGCTTCAGCGTCGTCGCCGTGCCCGGGCAACCCTCGCAGGAACCCGAGAGCCGCACCCGGACCCGCCCCTCTTCCACCCCCAGAAGCTCCAACTTGCCGCCGTGGGACTTGAAGTAGGGGTAGACGTTCTCCAGCGCATGCTCGACCTGCGTCCGCTCGTCAGCCTCCGGGAGGTCGTACATCTCGAGGAGGGTGCGTACCATCGGGTCCTGCGATGCCCGTTCGACGAGTCCGGAACCGCCGAGGTTCGTGACCAGCTCCAACAGCCGCCCCAGGGCTTGGCGGTGCAGGACGTCTATACCTTCCAGGAGAGCCAGGACCTCTTCACGCGTCCGCTCGTCCTCTATCCCTTCCATCCGTTCCACGCCGGTCCCCAACCACTCCAAGAGGTGTTGGAACTCGCGCGGGAGTCCCGCCGAGGCCGGCTGCGCGACCTGCACCACGGGGATCTCTTTTCTCGAAGGGGCCATACAGCTACCTCTCGACAACCTCGGGGGCACAGTGGGCGCAACTGTCGCGCGGCACACCCTTGCAGGTCGGGCAATCCGGTCCGCAATCTCCGTGGGCCGTGCCCTGAAGGCCGGAGAACTCGTCGGCGAAGCGCCGGCCGCCCTCCTTTATGCCGAGCTCGCTCAACCGGTAGAGCCCGCTTGACTCTTCGAGGTAGCCCTCCTCCGCCAGGATTTCGAGCTGCTCCTGCAGCAGGGCCTCGTCCACGACCAGGAAGCTCTGCAGCATTTGGCCGTCGGTCTCCTCCCCCAAGCCCTCTCCGCGCATCCAGTACATCGCCTGCAGGATGTCGTCCCGGCAG
>JADDPY010000393.1:10444-13068 GCA_016781635.1 Rubrobacter sp. | reverse complement strand
CCAGCGCGATCACCTTGTTCAGCCCCTCCAGCCCGTGCTTGGCCGAGATGTACGCCGCCTTGTACGGGGAGGCTCTGAGCCCATGAACGCTCGAGATGTTGACGACGCGCCCCCAGCCCTTCTCGTACATCCCTGGCAGCGCCTTCTGCACGATCCGAAACGGCGCTTCCAGCATGACCCTCAGGATCATGGAGTACTTCTCGGGCGGGAACTCCTCGATCGCCGCAACGTACTGGAGCCCCGCGTTGTTGACCACGACGTCGGCCTCGATCTCCAGAGCGTCGAGCGCCGCGTAGTCCGAGAGGTCGACCTGAACCGCCTCGCCCCCGATCCCGTCGGCAACCTTCTTCGCGGCCTCGCCGTTCAGGTCCAGAACGGTAACCGCCGCCCCCGCCGCCGCCAACCGCTCGGCGCATGCCTTGCCGATGCCGCTGGCCGCCCCGGTAACCAGGGCGCTGCGCCCCGTCAAGTCCAGATTGACGGCCGTCGTCCCCGGAGCCACGAAAGACTCGCCCATTGCCCTCCCATTCTTAGATGAATTCTTGGTCCCCATCAAACCTCCCACTCGTAATAAGCAGTATAAGTCAAGCCCCCGGCGAGCGACAGGGCGCGGCGTCCCCACCGGCGAGCAGCGGGGACGCCGCGTCCCTTGGGCGGCGGGCCTCCGCGGGCTGGGTAGCTTGCGGAAGCCCTTTGTTTAGCGTTCTCTACTCGGATGCCGAAGCCACGCCGCTTACGGTAGCTTCGCGGGGCTGTTCGGCCTCTGGTCCGTCGTCGCTCTGGTAAGTCTCGGTTGCGACGTAGACCGTCAGGAGGGTCAGGAGGCAGAGCCCGACCATGTACAGCGCGACCGGCCAGAAACTACCGGCCCACGCCAGGAGCGCCACCGCGATAAACGGCGAGAGTCCGCCGGCCAGCACGGAGGCCAGCTGGTATCCGATGGAGGCGCCGGAGTACCGGACGCGAGCGCCGAAGAGCTCCGAGAAGAACGACGCCTGCGGGCCGTACATGGCGGCGTGTCCGATGATGCCGATAACGACGCCCAGGTAGATCATGGTCGTTGACCCCGAATCGAGCATCCAGAAGAGCGGGAAGGCGAAGAGCGCCGAGAAGGCCGCCCCGCCCATGTACACCGGCCGGCGTCCGACCTTGTCCGAGAGCGCACCGAAAGCGGCCGTCATAAAGAAGCCCACGGCGGCCGCGATCATAACGGCGTTCAGGGCCACGCTCTTGTCCAGCCCGACCGTCTCGGTGACGTAGGCGATGCTGAAAACAGCGAGTATGTAGAAGACGCCGTTCTCGGCCATGCGTGCGCCCATCGCCAGGAATACGCTCTTGGGGTGATCGCGGAACACGTCCACTATCGGCATCCGGGACTCGGTGCCGGATGCCTTGACCCGGTCGAACGCCGGCGACTCGGCTATCTTGAGCCGGACGAAGAGCCCTACCGCGACGAGCACGATGCTCAAGAGGAACGGTATGCGCCAGCCCCAGGCCAGAAACTGCTCCTCGGGGAGCCTGGAGAACAGGGCGAAGACCCCCGTCCCGATGAGGAGCCCCGAGAACGCCCCCATCTGGGGCCAGCTACCGTAGAAGCCCCTCCGGCCCCGGGGCGAGTACTCCGTGGCCATCAAGACCGCCCCGCCCCACTCCCCGCCGAGGGAGAAGCCCTGTACGAGCCGCAGGAAGACGAGCAGGATCGGCGCCAGGACCCCTACCTGCCCGTAGGTCGGCAAAAGGCCTATGGCGAACGTAGCGATGCCCATCAACAACAGCGTGGTCACCAGCATCGCCTTGCGGCCGATCCTGTCACCGAAGTGGCCGAAGAATATGCCGCCCAGAGGCCTCGCGGCGAACCCCACGCCGAACGTGGCGAAGGCCAGGAGCGTCCCGATGAGCGGCTCCGAGCCCGGGAAGAACAGCGGCGCGAAGACCACGGCCGCCGCCGTCCCGTAGAGGAAGTAGTCGTACCACTCGACCGTGGTCCCGATAAAGCTGGCGAGGGCCACCTGTCCTACCGAAGGCCTCTCCCCCCGGTCCTCGCCACCCAACTTTTCCATGCTCTCCATCTCTCTCCTTTCCCCGAGCCCGGGGCTCGAACCCCGGGCTGCTTACGAAAAACGGCCTGCTTCTGGTCCCCGCGCGGATCGCGGGACGGCCTAGCTCATGGACGCCTCCCTATCCGAAGGATTTCTTTGTTTACCGACGAGCAGTGCTACCTGTGAGCGAGCATTCGTTGACCACGTCGCTGCCCTGCGGCTTGGGCACGAGCCCGCTCTTGGGTGGGTTCGTACCGGCCTCGATCCAACCCTCCAGGGCCTCGAAGGCGTCGCGGTGGCAGGGGAGGATCGGGCGCAAGTTCTGGGGGTACTTGTCGTAGAAGGAGTCGACGTGGTCCCCGCCCTCTATCTTGTAGTACCGGTGCAGCTTCGCGTTACCGGCCTTCTTGATGAGCTTCTCGTAGACGTCGGAGTCGGTGCGGATCGGGAGCAGCGTGTCGAGGGTGCCGTGCAGCGTGAGCATCGGCTTGCCGATCTCGCCGGTAAGCTGGACCTTCTCGACCGCCTCCCGGACCTCGGCGGGCCGATCGTAGTAGTCGTAGTCGGCGTCGCAGTTCGGGACAC
>JADDPY010000393.1:0-10392 GCA_016781635.1 Rubrobacter sp. | reverse complement strand
GAACTCCTCGCGGTAGATTCTCTGCGTGAGGTCCCAGTAGATCGCGTAGTAGTCTCTCCACAGAAACTCCGAGCCCGGCGCGAACCCGGCCTCCACGATGTTGCGATACGCCTCCCGGTCGCCGGTGGCCGCGTAGCGCGGGTAGGCCGCGAGCGCCGTCGGCAGGTACGTCAAGAGGTTCGGCCCCTCGGCCCGGAAGAGCGTCCCCTCCCAGTCCACCCCGCCGTCGTAGAGCTCGGGGGTGTTCTCTAGGGCGTAGCGCGTCAGGTAGCCGCCGTTGGAGATGCCGGTGATGTACGTGCGCTCCGGTGCCCGACCGTAGTTGCTCTCCGCCGCAGCCTTGGCGGCTCTGGTGAGCTCTTCGACGCGCCGGTGCCACTCGGCGACCGACCCGCCCGGCTCGGAGCCGTCGTCGTAGAAGTTGATGCCGGTGTTCCCTTTATCGGTGGAAGCGAAGGCGTAGCCCTTGTCCAGCACGTAGTCGCCGATGATGAAGTCGTTGGCGTACTGTCGCCTCACCCCCGGCGCACCGGTGATGACCAGCTTGCCGTTCCAGTCGTTGGGGAAGCGGATCACGAACTGCGAGTCGTGGTTGTAGCCGTTGTTGGTGTTCGTCCTGGAGCTGTCGGGGAAGTACCCGTCGATCTGTAACCCCCCCACCCCGCTCGGGTTCTTCGTCCCGGAGGCGTTGAGGCCGTTCCAGTCGTCCTTGTTGGTGTGACCCGTTCCCTGGGTACCGGCGGTGGTGAGGTCCTGCAGACAGTCGGCGTCCTGAACCTCGGCACCGGGGACGCGCACCGATTCCTCCCCGGTCGGGCACGCCGTCGAGTTACTGCCCGAGTCCTGGACCGCCCCCGCCTCTACCGGACCCGCCGTCAAGCCCAGCGCGATAGCGAGAGCCGCCGAGAGAGTCAGCGTCGCCAAAACCCGACGTCCGGACCCGGACGTCCATCTTCCATCGTGCGCCAACCTCATAACTCCTCCTGTTTCATGCTTGTTTCCTCTCCCCAGAGGCTAAATCTGCCCGCATTGTATGGATCGTCACAGGAAGCTACTATGTAGCTCTCGACAAGGTTGGGGGACGGTTTTTGTATAAGCCTACAAACCGGTGGGGAGCATGACTCGGAGATCTAGCGGACAACAACTTCCACCGTTGCGCGGCCCGGAGGTCGCGGCCCTGAGCTCGGCCGACATGCCGCAGACGCCGCGAGGGGTCCTGGAGTCGGCGATCGCACACCTGCCCGCATCGGGCGTGGCCCTGCTGCGACCGTGCCCCGGCACCGCGTCCCCCTGGCGGGTGGATTACGCGGGGCGGAGGAAGAGGGAGATGGGACGCTGGATCCAAGAGCGTCTGGAACCTTCTCTGGAGGCGTCGGCGCGTCACCTCACAGACAGAGCTCCGTGCTCGGCGGGGCCTTCGCTCGTCCTGACACTATACCGGGAGGGTATCGCCGCCGGCCTGTGCGTCCTCTGGCCGCGCGAGGGCGCGGAGCCGGGCGGCGCCGAACTCGGCGAGGCGGTCGAGGGCCTTCGGGGGTCGCTCGAGGTCGTCCTGGAGGTGGAGCACGGGGAGGCGACGTACTTCGGCGGACCCGCCGGGATGCTCGACGCGGAGCTCGCCCGATCTCTCGGGAGGGGCGACGTGCAGGCGCTGCCGGCGTTGCTGTCGCTAGTAAGGACGGTAGGCGGGGCGGACATCGCCTACTGGGGCAGCGTGCGCGGCGAGGTGGTCGAGGTGGAGCGTCACCTCGGGGCCAGGGACGGCGGGTTCGGGTTCCGGCTCCCGCTCGGCGAGGGCGTAGGCGGAAGGGCGTTTGCCAGCGGGAGTATCGTCGAGGTCCCCGACTACCGCAATTGCCAGTATCGCTACCCGGGGGTCAGCGACGTTACCGACGGCGAGAGGGTCCGTTCCACACTCGCTATACCCGTCCGCGGCTCGTCCGGCGGAGGCGCGGTCCTCTACGTCGCCCGAAGATCGGTGGAGCCCTTCACCCCCGCGCAACGCATCCTTCTCCGGCGCGTTGCACGCAGCGTCGAACATGCGCCCGGCCTACCGACCGCCCCGCGCTTGTTCACTACCCAGGACGTGGACTACGCGAGGCTGCAAAGATCCGAGCTCAGAAAGCTGACCGTCGAGTCCGCCCGGGCGCGGGACATCGAGTCCTGGCTGGAGAGGACGATCGGCGGACCGGCCGTCCTGGTGGACGCCGGGGGGCGGCCGTGTGCCGTCGGCAACCTATCTAGCCTCGAACGCCTCGAAGCCTCCCGAGAAACGGCGGAAGAGCGCTACCTTGAGCTCCCGCTCCGCGGGATGGGGAGCGGGAGCGAACGCGGCCACCTCCGCCTCCTTCCATCCCTCGAGCTCCCGCCCGAGGGATGGAAGGACTTCTTCGAAGACGTGCTCGCCGCCTGCAACGTGGTTCTGGATCGCATGGAGCAGACCCACGACAGGCTCAACCGCCGGCGCTCGCGCTGGTTGAGCGAGGTTCTCGAGGGCCGGAGCGGCCGGGATGCTCGCCGCGACGGCAACCGCCTCGGCCTGCCGGTCGAGAAGGGCGAGGTCTGGGCGGTCTCGTGGGAGCCTGGCTCGACGCCGGACGGAGACAGCACGCGCCTGGCGATGCTGGCGGAAGATCTGGTCCTCGACCTGCTGGGTGACCCGCTGGTCTCCCTCGACGAGGGCGTCGGCATCGTACTCCTGCGCGAGAGGGCGCGGGGGCACAAACATGCGGAGCCCTCGGCCGTGCGTGACGCGCTGCTACGCTACGTCGGTCCCGGCCCCCTGTGGCTCGTACACGGGGTAACCTACGATTCCTTCGGGGACCTTCACGAGGCCCTCGACCAGGCAATCGGGGTCGTGAAGAGGCTGCGGGAGACGGGCTCCGAGCCTTTCGTCTCCGAGGTCGACAGCTGCGGCCTGGACGGCCTGCTGGAACACTCCAGGATTTCGGAAGACCTGTCCACGTTCGCGAGGCGCATGCTCAAACCGCTGCTGGACTACGACGCGGGGAACGGCTCGAAGCTAACGGAGACCTTCTGCCTGACGCTGACCCTGGGCTCATCCGCAAAGGCGGCCGGACGCCTCTACGTCCACGAGAACACCGTGCGCTACCGCATGGGACGCGCGCAGAAGCTCCTCGGTAGGGATCTCTCCCTACCCAAGGAACGCACCGCCCTGACCCTCTCCGCCTTCTCCTGGCTGCGCGCGGCTGCGGACGACGTGACGCAGTAGCAGGCAGCGCTCCGGGGATTGCCCCTCCCGGCGACGAAGACGCCGCGGCCCAGCGTATTTAACGCGTGTGGGCGTCGATGACATCGGCAAGCATGACCTCGATGGCGCCACGCTCGGCGTCAGAGCGAGTGACGCGTAGGCTGCTAAGACGCTCGTTCGTCTCCAGCGCGGGCTCGCGCATGTCCCCAAGGGAGCCCGCCCGGCGGTCGAGCTCGACGAGGATGTCGAGCGCCTCATCGCCCGAGAGCTTGAAGACAAACTCTATCTCCTCGACCTTGTCTCCGTAGCGGCCCTCTGGCTTGAACCCGAACTGCTGAACGAACGGCAACGGCGCCCCCTTGCGTGGCTCGTACTCGTTCTCGACCTGTCGCATGTGGAACCCGAGGTTCCCGGCGGCGTCGAGCACGGCTTGTTGCAACGGGTGAGGCGCGACCCGGATCGGGTCGACGTCGCTCGGGTCTATCGCTTGCGGCACGTCGAGGCCGGTGCGCACGTAGACGTCGTGAGGCCCCAGGGAAAGCGGGGTCTCGTAGGGGAGCGGGAAGGAGAACGGGATGGTCCGCTTCTCCCCGGCCTCCACGGAGATCTTGCCGCCCACGCTGTGCTCGACGAGGGTGTAATCGTGCAGGGAATCCTCGTGCTTGTACTGCGTCGAGACGTAGAGGTAGATGCGCTCGAACTCCTGCGTCCCGTCCGCGCACTCGACGATGGCCTCCCCGCTTACCGTCTTACCGGGGGCGAGCGTGTCGTGGGATAGCCGCGTATCTACCCTTGCCCCACCGACCTCGATGCTGCTCAAAAGCTTCCGGAACACACCTTCCTCCTCGCCCGTACGGTTACGTCTTCCATGCGCGAACTCCCGATCTCGGCCGGTATCAGACCTTTAAAGCCTCCCCGACGAAGTCGAGCCTGTCGTTCCCCCAGAACATCTCGTCCCCGACGAAAAAGGTAGGCGTCGCGAATACGCCCCTTTCGGCGGCCTCCGAGGTCGCCTCCTTCAGCGCCTGCTTCGCCTCATCCGCCGCCGCACCCGCGAGGAGTTCGTCCGGGTCCAGCTCAACCCTGCGGGCCACCTCGCGAAGCGGCTCGTCCTCCTCCGTGGCCTCCAGCCCCTTCGGCGCGCCCCCCTCCTCCCAGAACAGGGCGAAAGCCTCCCGCGTGAACGGCTCGAGGCTGCCCCTTTTGGCGCACCACATCACCGCTCGCATCGTTTTCAGCGTCCTGAACGGGAACGGCTCCGGGAAGCGCATCGGCAGACCATAACGCTCGGCCCAGCGCTGTATGTCCCGCGCCTGATAGCGCCCCTTCGCGGGCGTCTCGATGGGGGCCTTGATCCCCGCCGCCTTGTGTAGCGCCCCGAGCAGCACCGGCCGCAGAACGATCTCCGCCCCCGACCTTTCGGCAACACGCCCGGCTTCGGCGTATGCCAGATAAGCATATGGGCTCACAAGGTCGTAGTAGAACTCCATCCGATTCACCGGCGCACCCTCCCCATCTCCCTTTACGGCCGGATCATCTTAGGGCCGACGGAACGTCACGCGCAACGGGTCCGCAAGGCCGTAAGCCCGAAGATGCGGAAGGGGCCGTAGTGCTCCCGCCCCTTCCGCGCGAGGATACCTGGTCGAGGGTCTTGCTAGGCAGCCTGCTCCTCGCCCACGGAGACCCTCTCCTCCCCGTTCACCAGGATGGAGAACGCGAGAGCGGAGATCCAGACCACCACGATGACGGCATAGACAACGAAAACGGCGGTCCCCTCTATGCCTATGGTGTTTATAAAGGTCCGCATGTTGGTCATCAGGATAATGCCGCCGACGGCCGTCCCGAGGATGCGCATCGGCAGTATCCTCACTACCCAGGCCGCGATCGGCGCCGCTACCACGCCACCCGCGAGGAGCGCTCCCGTGATGCCCCAAGGGATGTCGGACAAGCTGAGAGCAAGCAGGAACCCCATGCTGGCGGCGAAGGAAACCACGAACTCGCTCGTATCGACGGTGCCGATAACCTTGCGGGGCTCCATCCTCCCCGAGGAGAGCAGCGTCGGTGTGGAGATAGGCCCCCAGCCGCCACCGCCGGCCGCGTCCATAAAGCCCGCAAAGAGGCCCAGGGGACCGAGGAACTTGCCGGAGATGGCCTTGACCTTTACCGGCTTCTCCCTACGCCTGAACGAGAAGCGAGCCAGAATGTAGGCCCCGAGAGAGAACAGGAACACGGCCACGAACGGCTCGGCCAACTCGGCCGCCACGTAGCTCACCGCGATCGCGCCGAAAAAAGCCCCTACCCCGCCCGGTATCGCCATCCACAGAATCTTCGACCAGTCCACGTTGCCAAACCGCCAATGCGATACCCCAGACACCAGCGTCGTCCCCATCTCCGCAATATGTACGCTCGCCGAAGCGAGCGCCGGCGACACCCCAACCGTCAGGAGCAGAGTCGTCGAAGTCACCCCATACGCCATCCCCAACGACCCATCCACCAGCTGCGCCAACAACCCCACCACCGCTAGAACGAACAGACTCCTCATAAACCACCCCTCCCTTTGACAACTTTGTCTACTTCTCAAGTAGAGATTGAGAAGTTAAAGCGTTGGGCGTGGTATGTCAAGGGCGAGACCGCCGCCTTCTCGAAAACTTGCCAACTACCACATCCTCCGAGGACTCGGCGTGCTCGTGGTGCGTAGGCGTTCTTTGCGAGCGTGGCGTTCCCTGGTCTGTACACTGAGTAATCAAAAGGATTGTCGGGTGATTTTTCGTAGGGAGGGGTTGGAGTGGAGAAGGAACGCGGTTTTACGTTATGGTTCACGGGGCTTTCGGGGTCGGGAAAGACGACCATTGCCGAGATCGTGGAGAAGGAACTGCGGGAAAGGGGCCGGAGGGTGGAGGTCTTGGACGGGGACATCGTCAGGACTAACCTCTCCAAGGGTTTGAGCTTCTCGCGCGAGGACCGGAACGTAAACGTGCTCCGGATCGGGTTCGTGGCGAACCTCCTTACGCGCAACGGCGTCGGGGTGATCGTCTCGGCCATCTCGCCTTACAAGGAGGTTCGCGACCAGGTACGCCGCAGGATTATCGACTTTGTCGAGGTCTTCGTGGACGCACCGGTCGAGGTCTGTGCCGAGCGCGACGTGAAGGGGCTATATAAGAAGGCCTACGCCGGCGAGATCAAGGAGTTTACGGGCGTCTCCGACCCCTACGAGCCCCCCGCCGCCCCCGACCTCGTCCTCAAGACGGCCGAGGAGGAGCCTGAAGAGAGCGCGAAGAAGGTCATGGAGAAGCTCGAGTTTTTCGGATACCTCGCCCCGGAGTAGATCTCCACGGCCGTGACGGCCTACCGGTCCTAGTGAGAGTGAACCGGCAGGTCGTCGTGGCTGTGCGCCGGGATCCGGTGGTGCTCCTCGCCGGCCTCGCCGTCTGGGTCCACGTGGATCACGGCCCTGCGCAGGTAACCGAGTTGGCGGAGGAGCCGGTGGTTCACCTCCCGGGCTATGGCGTGACCCTCCGCAACCGAGAGCCGCGGCTGTACCGCCACGTTTACCTCCGCGTGCAGCTCGTGCCCCGACCACCGCGCCCGCACCTCCGTCACGTCCTCGACGCCGGGGACGTGGCTTGCGGCGTGGCGGACCTCCTCTACGACCTCCGGGTCCACCCCGTCCAGGAGCCGCGTAAAAACGAGCTTGCCGGACTGCCAGACTATCCCGAGGATGGCGAGCGTGATGAACATCCCCACTATCGGGTCGGCGAGCGGGTAGCCGAGCCAGACCCCGATGGCCCCGAGCAGGACGGCGAGGCTGGTCCAGCCGTCCGTCCTCGCATGGTAGCCATCCGCCACGAGGGCCGCGCTCCCGATCTCCCTGCCGACCCTAATGCGGAATACGGCCACGGCCTCGTTGCCCAGAAATCCGATCACCGACGCCGTCGCCACCGCCCACAACAGCGTAAACCTGCTGCGGTTGATAACTATGGGCTTTTCCCGATGGGAGAATCTCTAAAATACACTACCGCTCCCATCGCGCTCACGCGCCACGCACCGGGAAGCGTGAGTCCCCTGGCTTACTTCTCGCCGAGCAGGCCCGTCCGGAGTTGGTGGCGCGAGGTAAAGAAAAAGCGGTAGGAGAGCAGCCCGGCGATGATCGCGGCTATGGCGACGCTGCCGAGGAGCATGTAGAGGACGACCATCTGAAGGCGCACCGCCTCTAAAGGGTCGGCGCCGCCGATGATCATGCCGGCCATGGCGCCGGGCAAGAACACGATCCCGGCGGTCTTCGTGGAGTCCACGAGCGGGATCAGGGCGTTGCGCAGGGAGCTCTTGAGGATAGGCGCTACAGCCTGCCGGCTCGTCGCTCCGAGGGCGAGGGACGCTTCTATGTACGGCCGCCGGGCGTCCATGTCGTCGCGGATCCTGCTCAGGGTAAGGCTCGTCGCGTTCATGGAGTTCCCGACGACCATACCGCCGAGCGGGATCAAATACCTCCCCGTCGGTGGCACCACCCCGAGCAGGAGCAGGAGCCCCAGGGTACAGACGGCCGCCGTCCCTATCGCCACCGTTGCCGTGGGCAGTGCCCGTGGGACGCCGCGAGCGCGACGCGCGGAGGTCCACCCGGCGAACCCGACCATCACGGCGAGAAGCAGCAGCACATATCCTAGCGACTCCAGCCCGAAGACGAGCTGTATCACGTAGCCGATGGCGGCGAGCTGGACGAACGAGCGGACCACGGCTACCCCGATGTCCCTCTCAAGATCCAGTTTCTCGTAGAAGCTGAGCGCCACCGCCACGGCGACGAGCCCCAGAGCCAGGAGCGCCGAGGCAACCGTTCCCAGGCTTTCCAACCTAGGGTCTCCCCGAGACAAGACGCCTGACCTTCTCGCTCCCCCCGCCATCGAACTCCTCGCGGTCCCACTCGCCCGCGACACGCCCCGCGTCCACGAGGACCACCCGGTCCGCCAGCCGCTCGACCTGCGCGAGGTCGTGGCTCACGATCACGAACGTCAGGCCCTCCCTCCGGTTCAGGTCCTTCACGAGGAGCTCGATCCTGTCTCGCGCCGACTCGTCGAGCGCGCTCGTGGGCTCATCCATGAGCAGCACCTCCGGGCCAAGAGCCAGGGCCCGGGCGATGGAGACACGCTGCTGCTGCCCGACGGAGAGCCCCCCGGGGTCCCGAGAGGCGAGCTCCTGGTCCAGCCCGACCGCCCCGAGGAGGCCCGCAACGTCGGCATCACTCCCGAGCAAACGAGGGCCATAAAGGACGGTCTCCTCGACCGTCTCTCCGGAGAGGGCGGGAAGCTGGAAGATCATGCCTACCCTCCTCCTCAACACGAGTGGGTCCATCGTGCCCGTCGGAACACCCTCCAGAAAGACCTCACCCCCCGTGGGCTCTACGAGCCGGTTCAAGGCGCGTAGCAGCGTGCTCTTCCCCGAGCCGGAGGGCCCGGTAACGCAGGCGATCTCGCCCTCCCCGACGGCGAGGCTGACGCCCTTCAGGATCTCTGCGTCGCCTACCGCGTACCGGAGGTCCCTCGCTTCTACCTTGGGGATGGGAGGACCTCCCGGCTCAGGTACGTGTAGAGCCCGTCGAATGCGGGATCAGTGTTAAGGACGGGGACGTAGTCGAGTAACGCAAGCTGCATACCCTTGATAATAACGCCCGGGCCTTCCGGCTCGGGCCGCCCGTAACGCTCATCCGTAGTATCGGCGTCGTGAAGATCTTGGCAACCTCCCCGAGTATGGGGTCCCGCGAGGGAGCAGGTGAACCAGCAGTAGGGTGCAGCACGCCGTCTCACGAGCCTAGAGCAGGGTCCATGCCATGCCGACGAGGGCGCCCACCGGAACCAGGAGGTAGATAGGAATCTTGTACCTCTGCAACACCGCGAAGGAGGCGACCGCGACCACGAGGGCGAAGACGTCGAGGCCGGCGGGGTAGAAGCCGTCCGGGAAGAGCACCTTGCTCGCGAAGAAGACGGCGAGGTTCGCGATCACGCCGACCACCGCCGCCGTCACCCCCACCAGGACCGCGCGTAGCAGGCGATTATTCGCCAGAAGCTCGATATAAGGGGCAAGCAGGAAGATAAACAGAAAGCACGGCAGAAACGTAACGTACGTCGTGATGGCGGCCCCGAGAGTCCCGTATAACAGGGGCGAGAAGGGCCCGGGGTCGTTGTACGCTCCGAAGAAGCCGACGTACTGCGTGACCATGATCAGGGGCCCCGGCGTGGACTCCGCCAGCCCCAGCCCCTGCACCATCTGGTCCGCGCTCAACCACCCGTAGCCCGTCACCGCTACGTCCGAGATGTAGCTCAGAACCGCATACGCTCCACCGAACGTAACGAACGCCGCTCCGGTAAAGAAGAGGGCTTCCTTCATGAGGACGTCCTCCCCGCCGCGCCACAAGTAGAGGGCCCCCACCGGTACCGCCCAGAGCACGACAAAGATCGCAAGGAGCCGCAAGTTGCGCAGTGCCGAAGGCCGTGCCGAACGGCCGGTCCGGTCGATGGCGGACTCATCCTCCTCCGCCGACGAGCCGTGCCCCCCACCCCGGAACGCGCCCGGTACCAGGCGGCTCAGGACCAACCCTCCCAGGGCGGCAGCCACGATGACCAGCGGGAACGGCACGGAGAAAAAGTACAGGGCAACGAACGCCGCGACCGCGAAAGCCACGAGCAAGGCGTGGTTGAGGGTACGCCTCCCGATCCGCAAGACCGCTTCTACCACTATGGCTATTACCACGGGCTGCACCCCATAGAGGAGCCCCGTGATCGCCGGCACGTCCGAGTGGGCCGCGGCGAGGTAACTGAGCAGCCACAGCACGAACACGCTCGGCAGCACGAAAAAGGAGCCCGCCACGACGCCGCCCAGGACCCCATGAAGCCGCCAACCGATATAAGTCGCCACCTGTTGGGCCTCCGGGCCCGGGAGCAGCATGCAGAAGTTCAGGGTTCTGAGGTACTGGCCCTCCGAAACCCAACGCTCCCTCTCGACCAGTTCCCGGTGCATAATCGCGATCTGTCCCGCAGGCCCCCCGAAGTTGATAAACCCGAGCTTCACCCAGAACCGGAACGCCTCCCAGAACCCAACTGTCTTCGTCCCTGTCCCGCCAGAAGCTTCGGTCCCCATACCTCCCTCTCTACTTTTTCGGTAGACAAACAGAGCCAGCGTAGCCAGGGTTACTA
>JADDPY010000083.1 GCA_016781635.1 Rubrobacter sp. | reverse complement strand
GCAGCACTTCACCTCGCCGCAGCAGCCCATGATCTTGTCGTTCGGCGTCACGCCTTGCTGCTTGGCGAGCCGGACGTTGACGGGGCCCATGCTCCGCGCCCCGCTCCAGGTCGCGCAGCACAAGGGGACCCCGCAGTCGTCGCACCCCCCGGTATCCGAGGAGCGCTCGATAAAGCTGAAGCGCTTGAGTAGCACCCTCGCCTCATAACGGCGTTCGATCCCTCGACGGACCGCGCTGAGGTTCGGCTTCCCGTTCGTCTCGTATTTCACCTCGACGTACGAGCCATCCAGGGAGACGTCGCACCCTATAAACGAGACGTCCTTGATGCGATGATCTCGCGCGAGCTTCTGAGCTTCGATGCGGATCTCGCGCCCGAGCTCCCTTTTGGCGCTCTCCTCCCTCTCGTCCTCCTCGGTGAGGACGCGCAGGATACGGTACGGCGGGACGTAAGGCTCGCGGCGCCTCGGTGTCAGCGCGACCCGTCCGACGAACTCGCCGCTCTCGGTCTCGACGACGACCTTGTAGCCTACCCGCAGGTCGAGGTCGCGGGCATAGCAAAGCTTCGCCACCCCCGCGCCGGGGATACGCACGTCTACCAGTCGGGGCAACTCCCCGGGGGTTACCCGAGTATCTTCCGCCGTGTCCGTGATAGTGCCACCTCCAAGATCGCCTCTGGTGGGACATTATACTGGAGCCCTTCCCCGGCTTCCCTCAAGATCCGCGCCGCCCCGGTCCAGTCCGCCCCGCGATGCTCCTCGACGCGCGCCCGGATCTCCCCGGCCCTGTCCGCGTTCGCCACGAGATCCCCCGCCCCCGCCGCGGCCACCGCGGCATCCCTGTACAACAGCGCCAGAAGCTCCAGCGCCTCGGCCACGGCTGAGTCCCGCGCAGCCCTCCCGAGCCTTTTGGCGGCGTCCTTGGCCTTGCGATCCGGTCCTTCCTCGAAGCCCGCGAGGTGGTCCCTCTCCCGCGCCGCCCCGACGCCTTCGGCCCGAGCCACGAGGGTCTCCACCGCCCGGGCCCGCTCCTCGAAGTTCGCGGAGAACAAAAACCCCGCCCCGAGGACCGCCTCCCTGAGTTCCCTGAGCTCTCCCTCCGCCGCGTACCGCAGGGAGAGCCCGACGCTCCCCCTCCCCAGAGAAGCAGCAAGCCGCGCCTCCTCCCCGCCGAAGCCGCGTCCCAGAAGGAAAGAGACGACCTCCTCGCGCGGGACGGGGTTGAAGCGGACAGACTGGGCGCGCGATACGATCGTCGGAAGGACGCTCTCCAGAGAGACCGCGAGAAGAAGGAAGACCGCTTCGCCCTCCGGCTCCTCCAGCGTCTTCAACAGCGCGTTCGCCGCCTGGACATTAAAGGTGTTCGCCCGCAGCACGAAGACTCGCCGCGCCCCCTCGAACGGCCTGCTCGTCGCAAGCCGCACCACCTCCCTGACCTGGCCGATGGTGGTGAAACGGCCCTCCGGCTCGACCGTGGTAAGGTCCGGGTGGATCCCCCTGAGCGCACGGTCCTCCGCAAGCTCTTCCCCGCCCGCGACGAGCGCCGCCCCGAACCTACGCGCCGCCGTCTCCTTGCCAACCCCCGGCGGCCCGTGGAACAGGTATGCATGTGCCGCGTCGTCGGAGAGCAGGGCGCGGCTCAGCATGCGCAGCGCGGGCTCGTTGCCGGTCATGCCGTCGAACGGAGTCATCTAGATCGTAGCCCCAGGATCTCCTGCCGAACGGTCTGCGCGAGCTCCCCGGGCGCGAGCGAGGCATCGAGCACCCTCACCCGCTCGGGCTCCGCGCGCGAGATCTCCTCGAACCCGGCCTCCACGCGCCCCATAAACTCGTCCCCAACGCGCTCGATCCGATCCAACGGAGCGTCGGACCTCCCGGCCCGGCGAGTACGCTCCTCGGGCGAGAGCCGCAGGTAAAAGGTCAGATCCGGCAAGACGGTCCCTACCGCCCAGGAGTTGAGGTCCCGCACCTCCCGCGCCCCCAGCCCCCGGCCATACCCCTGGTAGGCGAGGCTCGAATCGAGGAACCGCTCACAAACCACGGTCTCGCCCCCCTCCAGGCGCGGCAATATTTCTCTTTGGACGAGCTCCGCCCGGGCCGCTGCGTACAGGTAAGCCTCCGTCCACGGCCCCATCTCCAGCTCGGGGTCGAGCAGCAGGGCGCGTACGCGCTCGGCCACGCCCGTACCGCCAGGCTCGCGCGTGAAATGCACTGGCGGGTCGAGCCCCGCCAACTCGTCCTTCAAGAGAGAAACGAGGGTGGATTTGCCGGAGAAGTCCAGGCCCTCCACGGTAACGAGTGGTCCGCGGCGAGATCGTTCGGCCAAACTCCTAGGCTGCGATCCTCTTGAGGGCGTAACGCTCTGCGGCGGCGACATGGGCCTTGAACAGATTGCGATGCTCGGGGCCGACGTCTCCCTCGCGCATCGCCTCGGCGTGCCACTGCACCGCGACGATCCAACGCTCGGCGAGGTCGCGGTACTCGATGGCCTCCACGATCCCGTCCACGGAGCGTCCGACGACCTCGAAGGGCTCGGCAAGATCCTTTATGGCCTGGTGGTGATAAGAGTTCACCCGGGTAGAGGGTACGGACATGATCTCGCGCACCGCGCTCCCCTCGTCAACCTCGACCTCGTGCGTCCACTGCCACTTGGGGGACTGCTGACGGTGCGCTATAAGGGCGGGGTTCAACTGCGACGGCAGGTCCTGATACAGCGTCCCGCCGAAGGCCACGTTCAAAACCTGAAGCCCCCGGCAAATCCCGAAGACCGGAATACCCCGCCTCAGCGCATGCTCCAGAAGCGTCATCTCGAACTTGTCCCGCTCCGGGAGCGTCACGTCGAGCTCGGGGATGGCGTTCTCTCCATAGTAGCTCGGGTCGAGGTCGCTGCCCCCGCTCAGGAGCAGCCCATCTATCCCCCGCACCATGTCCTCGGCGGCCTCGGCGAACGGCGGCAACACTACTGGCACGCCCCCGGCCTGAGCAACACCCGCCACATAATCGAGATCCGCGCGCACGTACGTGCCCAAGGGGCGTGTTCCACGGGTTTCTGTGTCGTGCTTGAGGGTTGCCGTTACTCCGATAACAGGGGCCAAATTAAATCATTCCTTATAATTTCCGGTTTTTGCAGGTACTTCGACTACAGCGCACCAGCATAGCAAACGACTGCGGCGAGGGTCCACAACAGGACGTGTCCCCCCGCCCGAACCGCGGCTGACGAAGAGCGCGCGGGCATCTCGTTCACGAGACCGAGGTCGAGCCTCTCCCCTACGTGGTGGACTTCGCGGGCTCCTTGGCGGCCGGCTTCTTCGCCGTAGTTTTTGCGGCGGGCTTCTTCGCCTTCGCCGTGGTCTTTGTGGCCGGTTTCTTTCTCGTCGTCTTCGCGCGCGTCTTCGTAGATGCGCCGTCACCCCCCTCGGTGTCCCCGCTCCCGGCGACCCCGTTACCGGCGGCTGCCGTGGCGGCCTCCTTCTCCTTCTCCTTCGCGGCCTTTGCCTCCGCGATGGCCTGGCGCCGCTCCTGCTGCTTGGGGCAGGACAAGTCGATGCAGGTGATCCAGGGGCGACGACCGAAGCTGACGACCTTGATCTCCGGCGAGCCGCACGCGTCACAGAGGGTGCCGAGCGGGATGATCTCGCCGCGCGGCGGCAGCGAGTAGGTCTGATCGCAATCCGGGTAGCCCTCGCACCCCGCGAAGCGTTTGCCGCTCTTCTTGGCTTTGCGGACCGTGAGGTTCTTGCCGCACTTCTTGCACGGGCCCAGGACCGAGTCCTCCCGAATGCCGTCCCAGACGATGTCCGCGAACTCGGTCTCGGAGCTCTGAAGGTGCTCGTATACCTTTCTAAGGACGTCGCGCGACTCGTCTACGACGGCGTCCTTAGAGGTCTTGCCCTCGGAGATCTCATCCATGCTCCGCTCGAGCTCGGCGGTCATCTCGTGCGTGGCGATCTCGGAAGCGAAGTCCTTGAGCGCCCTCGCGACAGCCATCCCGGTCTCCGTCGGTACGAGCGGGTCGTCGTGGACGTAACCCCGATCGTAGAGGTTCTGGATGATGGAAGGCCGCGTGGCCTTCGTCCCGAGCCCAAGGGCCTCCATAACCCGGAGGAGTCGACCCTGCCCATAGCGGCTCGGCGGCTGGGTCTCCTTGGCGAGGAACTCTTTCCCCTCGACTCGGACCTCCTGGCCCTCCGTAAGCTTCGGCATCTCCTCGTCGGCGCGGCGTCCGTAGTGGTAGACGGCGAGCCAGCCCTCGTGCGTCACGACCGTGCCGCCGGAGACCAGCGGTTCCCCGCCGCTTTCGAGCCGGACAGTGGTGCGCAGCGTCTTCGAGGGTTCCGAGAGTGTGGCGAGAAAGCGTCGGACGACAAGCTGGTAGATCTTCCACTGATCGTCCCTGAGCGCGTTCTTCGAGACGTGCCCGGTCGGGTAGATCGGGGGGTGGTCCGTCGTCTCCTTTTTCCCGCGCGTCGGCGTGAGCTTCTCCTGTGCCAGAAGCTTCTCGACGTACTCTCCGACGCCCTCGACCTTCTTGAGCTGCCCGAGAACCTCTCGCATGTCCAGGCTGACCGGGTAGACGGTGTTGTCCGTACGCGGGTAGGAGATGTAGCCGTCGGTATACAGGTCTTCGGCGAGACGAGCCGCGCGGCTCGGGCTGATCCCGATGTTCGCCGCCGCCGTAAGGAAGCCGGTGGTGTTGAACGGCGTCGGGGCGGGCCTCGTCGCGGACTTCTCCTTGACCTCCGTCACCGTGGCGACGTCGGTCATGTTCTCGTATGCAGTCCTCGCGACGGCCTCGTCTTTGAAGCGCCCGGCAGCGTGACGGGCGTCGAAGGACTCGCCGTTACGCAAGGACGCCTCGATCTCCCAGTACGGCTCGGGGTTGAAGGCGCGCCGCTCACGCTCGCGCTCGGAGATAAGGACGAGGGTCGGGCTCTGCACGCGCCCCACGGAGAGGAAGGCGCTCCCGTAACGCTTGGTGGCGCGGGAGACCCACCGGGTCAGGGTGGCGCCCCAGATCAGGTCTATGTCCTGCCTAGCCTCGCCGGCCGCCGCGAGCTCGCGGCTGACCTCGACGAGCTCGTCGAAGGCGCGCGTCACCTCGCCCTTGGTGAGGGCGCTGAAGCGGGCCCGCTCCACGTGATCCATGAGACCCGGGTTCGCTTCGAAGGTCAAGCTCAGGGCCTCCACCCCGATCAGCTCGCCCTCCCGATCGAAGTCCGTCGCCACGACGACGCGGTCGGCCTTCTTGGAGAGCGCCTTGATTGCCTCGGCCACACCCTTCTCGGAGACGGACTTTAGGATCTCGGCGTCTATAAGGGCCGAGGGCTCGACCTTCTGCCAGTTGGAGTATTCCTCCGGGTACTCGGGGTTGAGGACGTGCCCCTTGAGTCCGACCGACACACACTCCTCCCCCTTCCAGGAGAAAGTGTGGTGCGGGACGCTCCGGTGCTTGCCTTCCTTTACGGGTCCCTCGGCAAGAAACTGGGCTATTTTTTTCGCGGCATTCGCTTTTTCAGAAATAATAAGTCGCATACTTTAAATTTTATAACATAAGGTTGAGAACAGAATAAGGGCTACAAGCCCTGGTGATGCATGATCGTCATTATACTACGGCTCGCGATCCACCCCGGACGACGGCGCGGTCTTCGCCCCGTCATCCCCTTCTCTCCCATCGGCCTCGGAGGCTGCCTCATCCGCAGCATCGCCTACGGGCTCCCCAACCACGCGGCGCAAGACGAGCAGGCCGACGATGCCGACAAAGGTCGCGAACCACAGGGTCGCCAGGCGGATCAAGAGCGTCAACGCGCCCGCGAGCCCACCCGACAGGCCGGCATAGAACCTGAACCCTCCGGCGAGCCCCGCCTCCGCGACCCCGATCCCACCCGGCACCATACTCAAAGCCCCTCCGAGGGAGCTGACCGCGAAGATAAACACCACCACCAGGAAGGGCACGTTCGCCCCTATCCCCACCACGCAAAGATACACCGCCAGGATCTCCAGCCCCCACGAAAGAAACGAGATAAGCGTCGCAAGCAGGAGAGGCCGGAGCGCCAGAAGCTCGTTGGAAGCCCCATGGAACTCGCTCAGGTGTGGCGCCACCCGGTTCAGAAGCGGCAGCCTGGACATAACCTTCTCCGCCAGAATCGAGAGTTTCTTGGACCGGAAGGTCGCCACCGCCCCGGCCATGACGATCGAGAACACGAGCAGGGCCTGCAACCCGAAGTCGAAGGTTAGAGCACCCAGAAGGCCCCAGGAGATCATGCCGGTCCCGTCCGTCACCCGCTCGGCGACGACGGCCGGGGCGGTGCGGGCAACCGGCGTTCCCGACGCCCGGCGGATAAACACGCTCTTCAAGACCTCGCCGAGCTTCCCCGGCGAGACGGTCATGCTGAGACCCGCCGCGAATATGGCGGCGTTCTGTCCAAGAGGCAGCGAGACCCCGAGGATCCTCAAGTAATAGGCCCAGCGGAAGAAACGCCCGACGTAGGAGAGCGCCACGAGACCCAGGATGACCGGCGCGAGGAGCCAGTTGAAGCGCCCGAAAGCCTCCAAGAGTTCCCCGAGATCGCTCAGAACCGCGATCACGAGGTAAACGGCCACGCTCAGTACCAGGGCGAGGACGAGGTTGCGTTTCAGGCTCTGCATGAGGCTGCGCTAAAAGAAGTAGATGACGGACATGACCACGGCCAGAAAGAGGACCAGCGTGATCTGGAGCGGCCTGTCCTGGAGGAGCAGCGTGTCCGGATTACCGCCGCCGTTGCGGTGGACGAGCAGCATATAACGAAAAATCCCGTAGACCACAAACGGGATGCTAGCCATCATCAGCCTGTCCTCGTGGGCGAAGAACGTGTACATCGCGTAGGCGATGATCGTCGCCGCAACCATGATGTTCATCATCTGGTCGAGCATCTCTATGGAGTAGTCCTTGAGGTTCCTCCGGTGGACGATCGCGTCCTCCCCGAGGGCGGCCAGCTCGTGGCGCCGTTTGGAGAAGCCCAGAAATAGCGTCAAAAGCCCGGTGCAAACTATAAGCCAGGGAGAGATGGCTTCTGCCACTGCCGCCACCCCGGCGAGCGCCCGCAGCACGAAGCCCGCAGAGATGCTCATTACGTCCAGAATCGCCACGTGCTTGAGGATGGGCGAATAGAGAGCCTGCAGCAGGAGATACGCAACCCCCGCGAGCCCCACCCCGGGGGCCACGAAAAACGCCAGGCTAAGACCTGCGGCGCCCAGAAGGGCGGCATAGATAGCGGCCAGCGGGACCGGGATCTCACCGCTCGCCACCGGCCTCTTGCTCTTCTCCGGGTGCCCACGATCCTCTTCGACGTCCAGAACGTCGTTCACCGCGTACACCGACCCCGAGAGCGCGCAAAAAGCTACAAACGCAAGGAGGGCCGGTACGATGCTCGAAATATCCAAAGCTTCGCCAGCAAAGACCACCCCGGCAAGGACAAAACCGTTCTTTGTCCACTGCTTGGGGCGGACAAGCCGTATAAAGGCCGCCGGACTCCCTATGCTTCCACCCGCTTCCACGAGACGGGGTTCTACCACAAAAAGAACAAAAAGTCTGCCCCTGGCTTCTCGCTTGGGGTAAGCGAGAAGCCGACCCTGACCTTCTCAACACCCGGTGCCGGAAGTTGGACTAGTCACCAGGAAGGCAGCCGGGGGAATATTGCCGCTCTCTGCAACCCGTTACAAGAGCGGTTTCAGAGAGCACTGCGGGAGGTACTCCAACGAGGAACTTGCGAGGAGGGTTAAAGATCCCGTTCCGGCGCGGGCTTGTCGTCCCGTCGAGCATCGGAGCGCTCGTCCGGGTCATCGTCCCGTCGAGCATCGTCCTCGTCGCCGGGGAGGTGGTCGGAGAGCGGAGAGTGCTCCATCGCCTCCTCGTGCTCGACCATGGGGTTCACGAAGCGGGCGATGATAATGCTGAGCTCGTACATAACCGCGAGGGGCACGGCCATCAATACCATGCTGAACGGGTCCGGGCTTGGGGTAAGGGCGGCGGCCACCACGGCGTTAACGATAAGTGCGTGCTTACGGAACCGTCTGAGGACTGGCGCTGTGATAAGCCCGAGCTTCGCCCCCACATAGGTCGCCGCTGGTAGCTCGAAGACGATCCCGGCCGCAAGCAGGGTGCGCGTTATAAACGGCAGGTAGGTGTCGGCCGTGGGCAACGCCTCGAACCGATCGCTCTCGTAGTCGAGCAGGAACTGCAAGCCCACCGGCAGAATCGCATAGTAGCCGAAGGCAACTCCTGCAAGAAAAAGTAGAGAGGAGAGGGTAACGATCACGTATGTGAACGCGCGCCCCACCTCACCAACGGCCGGGGCGACGAACATCCACGCATGATAGATAACCACGGGGACCGTAAGCAAGAACGCAGAGAATAAAGACAGCTTTACGTCCGTCATAAGGCCCTGCGCAGGGCCCATAAAGGTCAGCTTCTCAAGATTTGCAGGATCCAACAACCACTCAAAGATCTGGCTGCGGAAGATCCAGGTAACGATGCACGCCACGACAAAGGCGAGGGCTACCTTGAAGAGCCTGGAACGGAACTCTTCGAGGTGCTCGATCAGAGTCATCCGCGCTTCGTCGCGCGGACCTACGGGTATGCGAAGCCGCCCTGCCATTTAAATAATTCTGGCTTGCTCTACCGCTGCTGCTGCTCGGTACGCTTTGCGGCACGCTCGGCAGCGAGGTCGGCGCCTTCTTCCTCGCTGGAGTCCTGCGGACGAACGTCCTCGTCATCGCCGCCACCGACGAGGGCCTCGTTCTTGTCCTTACCCTTTACCTCGTTCTTCTCTTCCGCGCCAGAAGTCCCTTTCTTGAACTCCCGAACACCGGTTCCGAGCCCCTTTGCGAGCTCCGGTATTTTTTTGGCTCCGAAGAGCAACAGCACTATCGCCAGAATTATTATGAGCTCCGTCGGCCCTACCGTGCCGAGCCCCGGGATCAACGCCAGGTTCACGAGTTCCTCCTAATCTTCCTCGTCCGCGTCACAACCATTATACGCCCCCAGTCGAGATGTGGATCATTGCCCCTGCGGGTTTTCCGCGCCGGCCCCGGCCGCCCCGGTGGTCTCGCCGCCCTTGAGCAACGTACCGATGCGCTCCTTGACGGCGTCGGCCTGCTCGCCCTCGGGCTCTATCTTCAGGTACTCGTTCCAGTACTGGATCGCTTTCCCCTTGTCGCCCGCCCCTTCGTAGGCTGCTCCCGCGTAGAGGTACGCCTGGGCATCCCTCCGCTCGTTCTCCTCGGCCTCCGCCGCAGCGACGTAGGCGTCCCCGGCCTTGACGTAAGTGGCCTGGCGCTCCTTCTCGTCGGTGAGCGCCTGGGCCTGCTGATCGTAGGACTGGGCGAGCACGAGCGGTATGGATGGGTCGTCAGGGGCAACCTTTCGTCCCTCTTCAAGAACTTTAACGGCCTCTCCCGTCTGGCCGTTCTGAAGATAGAGACCCGCCAGACGCCTTATGCGCCTCGGGTCCTCGGGGTTCTCTTCGAGCTCGGCCCGGGAGCGTTCGATCTGCTCCTCCGAGCCGCTCGTGGGCTGAGCCTGCTGACCTTGGGGGTTGCTGCGGAACAGATCTAGCAGGTTGTAGCTCGAGTTCGAGGTCATGCCGAACAGCACGCCTGACAGGACGAAAATGGCGGCCAGTACGATCGCGCCGATCCTGGTCCACAAGCCGATCTTGTCCCGGTTGAGCATCATGTCGACAAGTCTCCCAATACTTTCTTACGAACTTGTTTGATTGTATACGAACTCTCCGGAAACTACGGTCGCCGCGACCCCGCCACCCGCCGCGACCTCGACAACCTCCATCTCCGCATCCACGCCGTCGGGGGCTACAGCCACGACCGCGAGGTCCGCGTACTTCCCGACCTCGATGCTTCCAGCCTCGTCCTCTATACCGAGCGCCCGGGCACCACCGAGGGTGGCGAGCTCGAGCCCCAGGGCACCGTCCATGCCGTGCAACCGGATGGCGAAGAGCGTCTCCTCGAAGAGGTTCAGGCTCGGGCTGCTCCACAGCCCGTCCGTCCCCATCCCGACCCTGATGCCCCTCTCCAGCATCGCCGGCACCGGCGAAACCTCGCACTCGAGGTACTCGTTCGACCGCGGGCAGTGTGCCGCTGCCGTGTTCGTGGACTTCAGGATGTCCAGATCGTTCTTCGATACGGACGTCGCAAGGTGCGCGGCTATCACGTTCGATCCGAGAACGCCCGCCTCCTCGAAGTACTGAACCGGCGAGATGCCCCGGCCTCTCCAATCGGCGCTCTCGAAGATCTCCGCGAGACCGCCCGTCCCTTCTAGGATGAACTCGACCTCCTCGGGACTTTCGGAGAGGTGGATCGCAAGCCGCCCCCCCTCTTTCCGAGACCTGACGGCCGCGAGCCCCGCCGACACGGGATCGACGGTGTAAGGGGAGTGTACGCTGACCTGGCAATCCACCCTCGCCGGTAGTCCATCGCTCATCTTCCGGGCGCTCTCGAAGATGGCATCGACCCGCTCCTGCGGGCTCATTCCCGGATAGTCGCCCGGGAAGAACTCGGCGTGAACGGTGCCGGCCATCCCGCTCTCCGCGAGCTGTGGCAAGCACTCGCCGTAGGGCGAGGATTCGGCCATGTAGGTGGTGCCCGCTTCTACGGCCTCCCGGGCCGAGTCGCGGGCGGCCCCGGCGGTCCAGGACTCCTTCTCGGGGAGCTTCGAGATGAGCTCCTTCAACCATACGGAGAACGAAGCGCCGGCCGGCTTGTCCTTCCTACGAAAGCCGAGGTGGCCGTGAGCGTTTACCGCGCCCGGTACGATCGCATGTCCCGCGAAGCTTCGTACCTCTACCTCTGGAGCACTGCACCGGATATCGGCGAACGGGCCGACGGCGGCGATACGCCCGTCGCGGATGAGCACGGCGCCGTCGCGTATCGGGCCGACGGCGACGGGAAGGACGAGGTCAGCAGCGAGTATGCTCTCTTGTGGCATCTTAGGTCTCCTCCTTCATGGTGCCGAAGGCGGTATCGGCCCCCCGACAGCGTTCTACTCGATCAAGGTCCAGCACAAGCGGTCGTAGACGGCGCGCCTTCGAAAGACGAGCACGCTCTTATTATGCGTTAACCCTCCCGTAAGGGCCCGAGGACAGGAGCCGGCCCTCAGCCAGGTATCTTCTCAAGCCCTCGACCTCTCTGAGGCCTACACGATAGCCGATGGAGGAGAAATATTTCTTCAGGTCGTCGGCCATCGCTAGAGCGCCACGCCGGAGCGCCTCCTCTACGACCTCGTCCAGATGACCTTCCGCCCAACCGACGGCGAGCGCGACGCGATCCGCCCAGAAACCGTACCTCGCCGGGTCTCCACGCGACGCCCAGACGGCGTAGACCATCGGCAGCGCCGCATACTCGCCCCAGACCGCCCCGAGGTCCACGGTCTCCACACCGCCGAGGCCCTGAACCTCGAGCGCAGTATCTCCGATAAACAAAGCCGCATCGTACTCGGCGAGCACCCACTCCGGGCGCGTCGAGACGACTTCGTAACGCGGCGAAGCTCCGTAAATACGCTCCAGTACGACCCGGGCGAGCCCGTGGCTTGTCGCCGCCTCACTCGTCAGTGCGACGCTACGGGCTTCTCGGAGCGTCTGCCCTGTCCGTTTGGCGAGCAACACGTCCATCACCGGTCCGTCGGAGGCGATGCCGTATCCCGGCACCCGCCAGAACTTGTCGCGGTTCTTGTCCCAACTCACCGAAGAAACGAGCCCGAGCTCTACCGCGCCGGAGAGGAGCGTGGCGTTGACCTCGGCCGGCGTCCCCCCGACGAGCTCTACCCCTTCCAGACCACCGGTAGCTTCGAGACCCATGCGTAGGGGCAGGCAGTTTAAACCGTCGACGAAACCAACACGCAGCATGAGCGGCGGCACCTAGGAGTTAAGGAGAACGTTCGAGCCCGCGTCGCGCTCGTAAGCGGTGCGGACCATCCACGTGGTGTCGTTTGACTCAGGCAGTTTCGATCCATCCTCGGATGAAAGCTTTTCGCCTACGTCGCCCTTCTGGCATATCCCGGGCATGGAAATTCCCTGTGGCACTACTACCTCAAGCATCCCTTCCCACCACCTCACTAGCTATCGCCTCGAGGATCGCACGCTCCGCCCCATCCGGCAGGAGCGAGAGCCCCTCTATAGCTTCCTCTACTTCACCCAGGGCCCAAACTTCGGTCTTCCTGATCGCGTCCGTCGCGAGGACGGCTTGGATCCCGGCTTTTAGTACTTCGGGCGCCGGGTCTGGGGCTTCGAGGACCCGCCTGATCGCCGCCGCGTCGCCCTCTTTCATGGCGAAGATGACCGGCAGCGTGACCGTGCCCTCGACCAAGTCCGTCCCTATGCCCTTGCCCATGAGCCCCGGCTTGCCGACGAGGTCCATCACGTCGTCGGACATCTGAAAGGCGAGCCCCAGGGCCTGCCCGTAGGTCGAGAGCGCGTCTATCTGCTTGAGCGACAGGCCGCCGAGGGACCCGCCGGCGACGCAAGCCGCCCTGAAAAGCCCGGCGGTCTTCATCCGGATGTGCTCCAGGTACGCCTCGACCTCGACCACTCCGCGCGAAGAGCGGTACTGCTCAAGCTCCCCTTCGGCGAGGCCCATCGACGCCTCGGCGAAGGCCCGGACGAGCCTCGGGTCCCCGACCTCAGCGAGCCCGTGAAAAGCCTCCGCGAAGAGATAGTCACCGGTCGCCACGGCGATCTCACGCCCGTAGGTCGCAACCGTCGTCGGCCTACCACGCCTCGTCGCTGCCTTGTCGACCACGTCGTCGTGGATCAGGGTAGCCGTGTGAAGCGCCTCGATGGCGGCGGACGCCGTGAGGAGCGCGTCCCCCTCCGGACGCCCCATCCGGGCGCACAGGACCATCAGGATCGGCCTGAGGCGCTTGCCGCCGGCGGTGAGCGCCTCGAGCGCGGGCGCGACGAGCCCCGAGGGAGCGTCGCTCGCGAT
>JADDPY010000583.1:469-3271 GCA_016781635.1 Rubrobacter sp. | reverse complement strand
TCGTCGGAGAGCTGTTCCGCAGCCAATTCGCGATGCGCTTCGCCCCGCTGCACGGCGACTCCCTGACCCCCTCCGTTATAGGCGTGAGCGAGCGGGAGTTCAACGAGCGCGACCTCCGCTACACCAGGGAGATGTTCACCGTCATGGGCAACGACGAGGTCCACGGCGAGGAGAACCGCCAACTCATGCAGGAGTGGCTCTCCCGCTGGCTCCCGTACAGCATCGCGGCAGCCAGGGGCATGGCCCCCATCTGGTCCGAGCCGGAGCACAAGCCGGTGAGCTTCGAGGAGTCCTACGGCAAGGTCAAGAGCCGGTTCGAGGGCATCCTCGCGGACTTAAATCTAGAGGTACCCAAGGAGGTGATCCTGTGAGCGAGCGGCCCACCGAAGAGCGGTTCAAGAGCGACCGCACCTCATCCAACAGGTGCGGGGTCACGCTCAGCGCCAGCGTCGAAGGCAACGCCATCGCCGAGGTCATGAGCGAGAAGCCGGGGGTCGAGGTCGTCAAGTACCCGGCCATGATCCGGGTCGACGCCGACGATCGGCTCGTGTTCGACATGGACGAAATCGCCGAGGCACTGGGCATCGAGGAGTTCAGCCCGGAGGACTTCGAGATCGAGACCTCCACCCACTACGGGCGGATGGTAAAGATGGACGATCGTGTCCTCCTCTTCGCCGACCCCAAGGAAGCCGCCGAAGCGATGGGCATGGATCTCCCGGAAGTAAACCAGTAACGCCCCAACAAGGGCTTGAAGGGGGGCAGTCCTTTCGGGGACCGCCCCCCTTTCTCGACGGGCACTTGCCGCGGGGCTCTCAACCGCTCCGGGAGAGAGCGCGGACGACCTTCTGGGGGGTGGGCAGGCGTTCCACGCCCGGCCACTTCCTGCTTAACATCTCCCCGCCGCTGCCGACGTAGGAGATGATCAGGGACGTGGGCTCCCCGTCCCCGAAGCTGACCATCACGTGATACTTCCCGTAGCCCCCCACGACCACGTTCGGCCTCCCGCCCTCCGCCCGGATCTCCCACCCCAGATCGGCGAGCGCCCGGCAAACGCCTGCCCTGCTCTCATCCTCGTGCGTCATACGCCCCTCCTCCCCCTCCGCGAGCGCGACTCGGGTGGCTAGTCCGTCTCGGTCGCGCCGACCAACACCGCCACGCGCTGGACGGCGTTGACGCCGAAGCCGCCACGGTTCCAGGACTCGTCGCTCTCGGTTGCCTGCGCGTTCCCGGCCGAGTCCGTGGCGCGAACGCAGAGCTCGTACTCGCCGGGCTCCCGCGCCTCCCATTCGTAGGACCACGGCCTCCAGGCGTAGGGCCCGAGAAGCTCGCCGAGCCTGGCGTCGTCCCACGTTTGCCCGCCATCCGGGCTGAACTCCACCCGCTCGACGGTCCCCCATCCCGACCACGCGCGGCCCTCGACGAGCGTCCGTCCCTGCCGCACGTGCCGCACGCGGGAAAGAAAATCCGGTATCCCCGGCGGCGCCATCAGCGCGTGCGGGTTTTTGCGGGTTACCGGCGTGCCCGGGTCCCCCTCCGAAGAACGGTAGCGGTACGCGGCCTGCTGGACGCCCTCGAACGGCTCGCCGATCGCCTTTATCGACCTCAACCACTTCACCGACGTCATGCCGTACCAGTCCGGCACGACGAGCCGGAGCGGGGAGCCGTGCTGGGGAGGAAGCGGCTGCCCGTTCATCTCGTAGGCCAGGATCACCCCCTCGCGCAGGGCCTCCTCTAGCGACAAGCTCCGCTCGTAGCTCTGCTCCACGCCACCGTCGATACCCCGGTCGTAACCGGTGAACAGGACCTCGACGGCGTCGTCGAGCAGGCCGGCCTCCTCCAGGATGGGTCCGAGCGGGGTCCCCTTCCACTCAGCGCACCCGACGGCCTCGTCGTGCCACGGCGCCGAGATCGGCCGCGGATGGAGGAGCGCCCGCCCGTTCCCGGCGCACTCCATCACCACCGGCATCGCGACCGCCGGACGCGCCTTCAGTGCGTCCAGGGTTAGCACCAGAGGCTCCCGAACGAGCCCCCCGACCGAGAGCTCGTATGTCGCGGGATCCACATACGGGACGTCGAAGTGGGTCAGCAGGTAATGCATCCCAACCGGGGTGATGGGGTAACGGAGCCCCTCGAGGGGCATCCCGGGGTTCCTGAGAGCGAGCACCACCTCCTCCCGGGTGAACTGCCCGCTCGTGGTGATCCTAACCATCGCCCCCATCCTTCCGCCCGCCAAAGGCGACGGGCCACCGTCTTTGCCTACCCGTGCATTTGCCGTCCTGCCTCAAAGAACCGCGCCCCATCGACGTTCCCGGAACGCGGGCTCTCACCCCGGAGGGGCAGGCACTAAGCGCCCCGCTTGGTCCGGTCTAGTGCTCCCCCAGCCTCAGTCGCTGCGTCATTTCGCGTTCCTTCAGCTCGGTAAGCTTCTCCCGGAACTCGTCCGGGGTGTTGGACCTCTCGAAGACCCCGGCTATGTCTTCTACGTCCCGACGGTTCAGCAGCACAAACTCCCAGGCCTCCTTGGTATGCATCCCCTCGAAGGCGCAGATCGCCAATACTATGAGGTTCCACAGATCCTCGATCTCGCGTTCCTGACACAAATGATACATTCTGCCTGCCTTGAGGGTCAGGCTCCCATACTCCTTCGGGGAGAGCTCCGAAAAACCAGGGTCCTCCGACATCTCCAGCTCCTTTCGCGCAAAGGGGCGGGCGGGACAGCCACAACGGCAGTTCCCGCTACGATAGGCGGGATCACCCCCGAGCTCCTTCTTCTACTTGTAACACTCTACACCATCTCCGCAA
>JADDPY010000583.1:0-411 GCA_016781635.1 Rubrobacter sp. | reverse complement strand
CTTCGGGGGCGACCCGCTAGACGTATTCCCCTTATATGAGCCGTATTCCCGTCATCGACGCCGAAACGAACGGGCGGACCGGGGCCTCGTTTTACGCATGGGACGGGGCCGACAATCGTTTTTCGCACATTGTTGGAAAGCAGGGGGCACTCTTGCAGCGCCTCGTATGGTTCCTTATACTGCGCGATACAAAGGGACCTGGCTCTCGCTAGGATTGAGGAGGTGGTCGGTACAGGATTCACGCAGCTTCCCGCGCTCGAGCAGGCTATTTCTTCTTGCTTAAGCCTGGAAAACATTAAGGGATTTGTTAGGTAGCCCGATCTGGTCGATCGGCTTGGGGAAAGGAATCTTTTGTACGAGAAAGACGGTGAGAAGTATTTCGTGGTGGACGAGCATATGCACTACTGGGAC
>JADDPY010000022.1 GCA_016781635.1 Rubrobacter sp. | reverse complement strand
CACATAAATAAGCTCCATCGCTATATGCAAAAGGCATATAATCGGTTCGTAGTTTGAGACACCTTTTTGAGAAGGAGGTAGATATGAGCATCCAGAAGCGGTTGAAGCGCCTTTGGGTCTTGCTGACCGCCGAGGAGGTCTTCGACGAGCACGGCTCGCGCGGGCGGCGCGGTGTGGTGCGCAGGGCGCCTCGAGGCTAGGGGTCAGGCTGACCATTAGGGGTCGGGGTTCTTCGGGGTTCCGGCCCCTTCTGTTTCGACGAGTAGCCCGGGAAGAGAGAGTTAGAAGATGATCCCTTACATGAACCTCGACGAGCAGGTGGACAGCGATTTCTCCCGCGCTAGGCGCCGGGCTCTCTTAGGGAGGGTGTTGGCCCTCTTTCGCAGAGAGCCCGTCCCGAACCGGCTGCTCTCCTTCAACGATGTCAGGAGAACGCTTTTGGCGGACAACCGTCTCTACCGGGGGACGAAGGTCGTCGAGGTAGATAGGATCGTCGGGAGCGTGGGGCGCTGGAGGGACTTCGACCGGTCTTTCCTGCCCGCCAGGGCGAGCGTGGGGCAGAAGTGGAAGCGCATAGACCGGGCGTTCTACCGGAGCGAGGACCTGCCACCGGTCGAGCTTTACAAGGTCGGGGCTGCCTACTTCGTCGTGGACGGCCACCACCGGGTTTCGGTGGCCCGCTACCACAAGGTGCCAACGGTCGAAGCCGAAGTGACGGAGTTTCACCCCAGGCTCCAAACCGCACCGGTAACCGAAGCGCGACCGGAGGTGACGACGAGGTGCCTGTGATGATCACCGACCATACCAGCATAGACTACGACGTCCACGGCGAGGGGCCGCCGCTAGTCCTCATCAACGGCCTGGGCTTCGGGCGTTGGGGGTTCTTCAAGCAGGTCCCAGCCCTCTCGCGGCACTTCCGCACCATTACCTTCGACGTCCGCGGCGAGCGAGACCTCAAGGACGGCGTCTCAGACCTTGTGGCCGACGTGGTGGCGCTTTTGGACCATCTGCGCATCAGAAAGACCCACGTCCTCGGCACCTCGCTCGGCGGGTTCGTAGCCCAGGACCTGGCGCTGCAGAGGCCAGATCTGGTCGACCGGCTGGTCTTGGTGTGCACGAGCTACGGCCGCGGGGGACCGGAGACGATGAGCCCGTGGGCGCTTATGGAGATGCTCGGGTTGCCCTCTTTGAGCGTCGAGAGGGCGGTCAGGCGGGGCCTGGAGGCGGCTACCTCCGACCGCTACCGCGCCGAGCATCCTGAAGAATTCGGACAGATCGCTCGCTGGCGCCTCGCCGACTCGCCGTCCTTGTCGGCCTACTACGAGCAGATGAGGGCCGGGGCTAGTTTCGACGCCTCCCACTCCGTCAGGAGCATAACGTCGCCGACGCTCGTGATCCACGGCGCCGAGGACCGTTACGTGCCGGTGGCCAACGCCGTCGCGCTCGCCGAGGCCATCCCGGACGCCAGACTGCGCGTCCTCCAAGACGCGGGCCACCTGGTGTTCATCGAGCGCTTCGCCGAGGTCAACAGGGAGGTCGTCACCTTCCTCAAGCCCCGCCGGTTGCGAAAAAGAACCGCAACGCCCCGCCAGCGAAGCGGAAGCTGAAGGCGCCCGGCTCCACTCTACCGGATAGCGGATCCTCGCAAGAAGAGGATTGGTAATCAGCCTCTTCTTGCCTCTATTCACCTGAGGAGCGCGTGGAAGGGGGACCTGCGAACTACTTCGGCTTTAGGGGGTTCTCGGAAGTTCGTGGCTGCCCGGGCCGCCACCGTAAGCCACGCCCGGGGGGCGGTCTCTACGGGATCTTGGCCCTTCTCATAGGCTGCTGGATGATCCTTGCGGGCGGGCTGTCGCGTATCTATATGCAGCCGGGCCCTTACCATTCCTTTCAAGCACTCGGGCCCGGTCGTACACTTCCAGGGGCTCCCCACGGCCTACCCCGCGACGGCATTTGATACCCGACGATACGGGCTCCCTCTCCGGGCGGCCCCGGCCCGATGCAGCTTGCGTTAAAATGAGGTCATGGAATCTCAAGGCTCTTACTGGGAATCTAAAGACCTCTTCTCATGGACGCCACAGCGGGAAGCGCGTATAGAAGCCGCTTTCTGGATCGCCGAAGAGAAGAGGGCGAGGCTCCGCGGCAACCCCACAGAAGAAGCCTTCGCCCGCCTCGCGTTCCAACACTGCATGCAGCAAACCGAAGACCTCGATTCTCGCTAGCGTACCGGCCCGACGCGCGCCTCTACGAACTTCGCCTAGAGACCGCCTGAAAAGTCTCGGAGGCACGGACGCGTAGCCTCCAGAGAGGCCGAAACGCTGCTGTTTCGAGCACTCCGGGCTTCGTACACCGCTTCCATTCCTTGCCGAGACGGTACTCGAACGACTTTTCAGAGAGTCAAGCCACGCGCTCCTCGGGTGAATAAGGGTGCGAAAAGATCATCGCGGTTGCCGTCGATGCCGGGCCCGGCTATGCTCTGTCCACGCTTGCGCCGCCGCGGGAAGGAGTGTGGGATGCGGATCTTCCTGGAGACCGAACGATTGCTGCTGCGCCGGTTCACCGACTCCGACGTCGACAACCTGTGCGACCTCGACGGCGACCCGGAGGTCATGCGCTTCATCAACGGCGGCAAACCGACGCCCCGCGACGTGATCCGGGACGATACCTTACCCCGGTTCATCCATTCTTACGAGCGTTTCGAGGGGTTCGGCGTCTGGGCGGCCATCGAGAGGTCGACCGGGAGATTCGTAGGTTGGTTCGAGTTTTACCCATGGAAAGACGCCGGCCCGCACGAGATCGAGCTCGGCTACCGGCTGCGCAGATCCGCCTGGAGCAAGGGCTACGCCACAGAGGGATCTCGCGCGCTGATCCGCAAGGGCTTCACCGAACTTGGCGTGAGGAGGGTGGTGGCCGAGACGATGGTGGTCAACGCAGCGTCCCGGCGCGTGATGGAGAAGGCGGGGCTGAGGTACGTGCGGACGTTGCACCAGGAATGGCCGGAGCGCATCGAGGGAGACGAGCACGGGGACGTCCAGTACGCGCTGACGAAGGCCGACTGGGAGCGGCGGCAAGTAGCGGAACGCGGTCGGCTATGACACAGTACGTCGAACTCGGTACCAGAGCCTACCGGTACTAGAGCCGCTCAGACCCGCTTGCCCAGCGGTACCCCAGCGCGCGAACTCCCGAGAACCCTTCTCCGAGATTGTCTGAAAAGTAGCCCAGG
>JADDPY010000487.1:2923-3240 GCA_016781635.1 Rubrobacter sp. | reverse complement strand
CACTGGTCGCGCAAGAACGGCTCGTAGGGAGGATTTGATGGAGACCATAAACTCAATCTCGTTGGAGGAGGCGCAGGCGGTGGCTTCGGCCGCCGTGGAGAAAGCCCGGGAGATCGGGCAGCCGATGAACGTCGCGGTCACCGAGGTCGGAGGGCACCTCAAGGCCTTCGCCCGCATGGAAGAGGCCTGGACCGCGAGCATCTCCATCGCCCAGGACAAGGCCTATACCTCGGCCGCGCTGGGACTCTCCACCCAAGACATAGGGGGGATGGCGCAGCCGGGTCAGCCGCTCTTCGGCATCAACACGACCAACGACG
>JADDPY010000487.1:0-2902 GCA_016781635.1 Rubrobacter sp. | reverse complement strand
GCGGGATTCCGCTGGAGCGCGACGGTAAAGTCGTCGGCGCCGTAGGCGTTAGCGGCGGTACCCCGGACCAGGATCACGAGGTAGCGCAGGCAGGCGTCGCCGCCTTCGGCTAAGGGGACACCCCTCCTAACCATGAGGGAGCGGGGCTCGCATCACGAGCCCCGCTCCCTCTGCTGTACCTATGGCTCCACGGTGGGCGCTGTTGCGTGGGGTTTCGGGCTCTGTTTGACTCCTCTGGGCGGGAAGAGAGAGAAAGGGAAAAGGTATGGCAGCCGGAACTGTGCTGGACACGATAACGCTGGAGGACGCGCGACGGGTCATCGCCGCCGCCGAGAGGAAGGCCGAGGAGATCGGGCAACCGATGGACATAGCCGTTGTGGATGCGGGGGGTAACCTCAAGTCCCACGTCAGAATGGACGGCGCGCACATCGGGAGCATAACGATCGCGATAAACAAGGCCTACACGGCGATCGCTTTTCAGGGCGAGACGGCGGGCTTGCAGGAACTGACCCGGCCGGATGGCCCGATCTACGGCTTGAGCGACGCGCACGGAGGACGGCTCGTCGTCTTCCCGGGCGGCATCCCGCTCGTGCGCGACGGCAGCATAATGGGCGCCATCGGCGTCTCGACCGGTACCATCGAGCAGGACCAGGAGGTCGCAGAAGCCGGCGCCGCCGCCTACTAACCGCGCCGAGAGAAACGGGGAGGGGGCGGGGGGATAACTCCCCGCCCCCTCCCCGCGTGCCGGGTTAACCTCAGGCGTTCAGCGCTGTCGCGTGGTGGCGGAGGTGATCGTCGACGAAGGTCGAGATGAAGTAGTAGCCGTGGTCGTAGCCCTCGTGGCGCCTGATCGTGAGGGGCTGGCCGGACTCGGCGCAGGCCTCTTCCAGGACACCGGGGTAGAGCTGCTCTTCGAGAAACTGATCCCCGGTGCCCTGGTCCACGAGGATGACGCGGCCGTCGGGGAAGGGGTTCTTTCTGACAAGTTCCGAGGCGTCGTGATCTCGCCAGGCCTCCTCGTCGGAGCCGAGGTAGTTCGAGAAGACCTTCTTGCCCCACGGGGCGCGCGTCGGTGCCGAGATGGGGGCGAAGGCGGAGACGCTCCGGTACCGCTCGGGGTTTTTCAGGGCGATGGTCAGGGCGCCGTGTCCGCCCATCGAGTGGCCGAAGATGCCCCGGGAGTCCACGCGGGCGGGGAAGGTGGACTCGACGAGCGCGGGCAGCTCTTCGGTGACGTAGGAGTACATCTTGTAGTGACCGGACCACGGCTCGGCCACTGCGTCTATGTAGAAGCCGGCGCCGGACCCGAGGTCGTAGTCGTCGTGCTCACCGGGGAGATCTAGACCGCGCGGGCTCGTGTCCGGGGCGACGAGCATTATGCCGAGCTCGGAGGCGAGCCTTTGCGCCCCGGCCTTCTCCATGAAGTTGGCCTCCGTGGAGGTGAGGCCGGCGAGGTAGTAGAGGACGGGGACCGGGCCATCTGAGGCCTGCGGCGGGGCGTAGACGGCGAAGCGCATCGTGGCGTCGCAGGCCTCGGAGTGGTGCTCGTGGAAGCTGACGGTGCCGCCGAAGCAGCGGTGTTCGCTTGACGTGTTGAGGTTGCTCATCTGCGCCATCCTAGAAGTTGACGACGCTGCGGATGGACTCGCCCTTGTGCATCAGGTCGAAGGCGTCGTTTATGTCTTCGAGCGCCAGCGTGTGGGTGATGAGGGGGTCGATGTCGATCTTGCCCTGCATGTACCAGTCCACGATCCTCGGCACGTCGGTCCTGCCCCTCGCCCCGCCGAAGGCCGAGCCCTTCCACACCCTGCCCGTGACGAGCTGGAACGGGCGCGTGGAGATCTCCTGCCCGGCCCCGGCCACCCCGATGATGACGGAGACGCCCCAGCCCCTGTGGCAGCACTCCAGAGCCTGTCGCATGACGTTCACGTTGCCGATGCACTCGAAGGAGTAGTCGGCACCCCCATCCGTGAGGTCCACGAGGTAGGGGACGAGGTCGCCCTCGACCTCGTTCGGGTTCACGAAGTGGGTCATGCCGAACTTCTCGGCCATCTCCCTGCGCTCCGGGTTGAGGTCGACGCCGATGATCTTGTCGGCCCCGGCCAGCCTCGCGCCCTGCACGACGTTGAGGCCGATGCCTCCGAGGCCGAAGACGACCACGTTGGCGCCCGGCTCGACGCCGGCGGTGTAGATCACGGCCCCTATCCCGGTCGTGACGCCGCAGCCGATGTAGCAGACCTTCTCGAACGGCGCGTCCTCGCGGATCTTGGCGACCGCTATCTCCGGCAGCACCGCGTGGCTCGCAAAGGTAGAGGTGCCCATGTAGTGGTACAGTGGATCGCCGTTGAGCGACAAGCGGCTCGTGCCGTCGGGCATGTAGCCCTGGCCCTGGGTGGAGCGTATCGCCGTGCAAAGGTTCGTCTTGCGGCTCAGGCAGCTTTTGCACTGGCGGCACTCGGGGGTGTACAGCGGGATCACGTGGTCCCCCACCGAGACGCTCGTCACCCCCGGCCCGACCTCTACCACAACGCCCGCGCCC
Source organism: Rubrobacter sp. (assembly GCA_016781635.1). Lineage (GTDB taxonomy): Bacteria > Actinomycetota > Rubrobacteria > Rubrobacterales > Rubrobacteraceae > Rubrobacter_F. Next base: position 363 of record JADDPY010000487.1, on the reverse strand, counting down.
TCATGCCCGAGGACGGACGGGAAGAGCCCCTCGGGGTCCGACCCGCTCCTCGTGTACTCGTCCGTGTGGCAGACGCCGGTGGACTTTATCTCCACCAGCACCTCACCGGCCTTTGGCCCTTCGAGTTGCACCGTCTCGACCTTGAGAGGCTCGCCCGCCCCGAACGCCACCGCTGCTTTGATGTCCAACCGAACTTCCCCTAACTCTCGCGTTACTTGATCTAACGGAGCCTATATTTGCACCGTGAGGGGTCAGCGGCAAGACCCGCGGGTTACGAGGGGGCGTAGCATCACGTCTCCGGAAGGTCGTCTTCTACGGCATCTACCGGCGCCACGCGCCTCACGACGCAATTTTTGCAGCACA
>JADDPY010000476.1 GCA_016781635.1 Rubrobacter sp. | reverse complement strand
GACGCGGCCGTCTTCGACTCCCTGACGCTGCACGAGACCCTCGCGACCTTTGCCGACCTCCACGACGAGGACTACTCCCCGACCCGCGTCCGGGAGCTGCTGGAGAAAACCTCGTTGTCCGACAGGGCCGGTTCTACGGTAGGGGACCTGTCGGACAACGAGAAGCAACGGTTCTCCCTTGCCCTGGCGCTGGTCGACGAACCGGAGATCATCGTCCTCGACGATCCGGCCGCGGGCTTGGACCGGGGAGCGCGGCGTGAGATATGGGAGACCGTGCGCCGGATACGGGCGGCGGGCGCCACCGTCGTCCTGGCGCTAGAGAACGTTGAGGAGGCCGGGGAGTTGTGCGACCGGGTCGCGCTGATGGACCGCGGCAGGATCGTCGCCCACAGCGCCCCGCGTCTCTCGACCCAGGGGCGCGAACCTCAGCCACGCTTCGCGCTCACCGGGTAAGGCTCGAGATCGCGAAAGGACCTGTCCCCATAATGCAGACCCGCCTCTGTACGACGACGTGCTACCCGGGGCTCTGGCTCGGAACGCGGGCTCAGAAGAAGCCCCCGGTGTGCTCACCCTGAAAGGCCGACCATAACGTGCGTGTTACGATGCGGGGTGTGAGGCCCCCGGAACCCAGATGGTTGGCGTACGCCGCCTTGAGCATGGTGGCTATCGTCGCGTGCTTCGCGGTTATCATGTTCTCCCAGCGACTCGAGGTCGGCTCCGAGGCTTCTACGATCCTTACTGCGGCTCACCTGCCCGGAGCGTCCCACGCTTACGACGGCTCTGACGGCCACCCCACCAAGAACGGCTACCCCGCGGTGCCTGCGGAGGAGGCACAGGCCGGGGACAAGAATCCGGTAAACGCACAACTGCTCACCGCGCTGCTCCTCGTGGTTGTCGTGGGGGCGGCTCTCGGGGTGTTGCTCGGTGGCAAACTTCTCCTCCGCAGAATCCTGTTGTCCCAGGCTAGCGGGGACCGCCCCCCGCCTCCCTTCGACCGTCTTTCTCCACAAAGACCCGCGGCACCCCTCCTGTCGGTGTTTCGGCTGTAAAAGCTGCCCCTGCTTCGTACGCGGAGCTTCTTCAGGCAACAGTCGAGAAAACGACAGGAGGGCCAAATCATGCCCAAGAGAAACGACTCCGTCCGCGAGCCGTCCTTCAAGAAGTTGTTCGGAAACCTCTTCGGCGGCTCCGGCCGCCTCTCACAGGAGGACAAGGTCCGGCAGTACGTCGCCCACCGCCTCGGCCACGGCGCCCACCTGGCGGAGGTGATCCGGGAGGAGTACGTGCGCCGGAACTGCTCCAGGGAGGAGATAGACGAGATCATCCGGGACCCCAGGCTTATCCACGATGACCGGGTGAGCCTGCAGAGGTTCTTCAAGAGCGACGAGTTGGACCCGGCCTCTGCTCGGCGTCACCAGTAAACCAACGCAGGACTCGTGGGGGAGGCTCGAAAGCCTCCCCCCTTTCCGAGAGGAGGCTCGCGTAGACTTTTTCGAGAAGTTTGTGACGATGATGCTAGACGGCGCGGCCATTGGAGGGTACGGCAAAGCCGGAGGGCGCGTTGCCCTGGAATTTCCTGCGTGCCTCTTCGCTTTCCTGACGAATCAGCGGATGGTGCCCATCGGGGGGGCGGTAGTAGGTTCCGGGGATGCGGCGCGTAGCCTGCTCGCTACCGTCTCCCCGGGGGGGCAGACCGGAACGGCCGGGGGGTAGGATATGGAGACGCTCGGCAGGATTTTCGGTCCCCTTACGGACCTCATAAGCGGGGTCCTCGAGTTCTTTCACGCCTTCGGCGCCCCGTGGTGGTTGAGCGTGGTCCTGCTCACGGTGCTCGTGCGCGGGGCCCTCCTCCCGCTCACCGTCCGTCAGGTGAAGAATATGCGAGCCATGCAGAGCCTGCGACCGGCGATGGATGAGATCCGGGCTCGCCACAAGAAGGAGCCCCGCAGGCAGCAGGAGGCGATGGCGGAGCTCTACCGCCAGCACAAGGTCAACCCGCTGGCCGGATTCGTCCCCCTGCTGATCCAGATGCCCATCTTTATCATCATGTACCGTGTCATCCGCGTACACGAGGAGACCTTCCCGGGCTTCGCGAGCGGCGGGCTCCTGTGGTTCGCGGACCTGACAAAGGCCGACCCGTACTTCGTCCTGCCGGTGCTCTCCGCATCCTTGATGATGGCCTCCGGCATGATCTCTGCGAGAAACGTCGCCCCGAGCCAGCGGCGCACGATGCTCTTCATGCCGCTGGTTTTTACGGCGTTTATTTTCCGGTTCCCCGCCGGGTTGTTCGTCTACTGGATCACCTCCAACGCCTTCACCCTCGCCCAGAACTTCTTTATCCACCGTCACGAACCGACGGCCATTCCCGAGGGCGAGGGTCCCAAAAAGGCCCCGGCGAAGAGCGAGGGGAAGACCGACGAGGCGAAGACCGGACCGAAGAAGCCCGCCCGCCGCCGGAAAAAGAAAAGACGTCGCTAGGGGCATGCGGCCGTCCGTGCCTCCCCTGGCGGGTGCGGCGCGCGTGCTCCTGGTCCAAAGAAGATAGGAGGAGTGTTGGGTCTTCTGAGGCGTCGTTGGCTCCGGTTGTTCGTCAGCGGGCTGGTGCTCCTCTACCTGGTCGAGAGGGTGCTCGTGGAGACCGGCAACCCGAACTTCGTTCCGTCCGCGCTCCTGCTCGGGGCTTTCCTGGTCCCCGTTACCTTTGTCACCTACCTCTACGAGCGGCTACCAGACTGGGAGATCCCGCTGCCCACGCTCGCCGTTTGTTTTCTGTGGGGCGGGGTATTAGGCACGGTCGTAGCGGGCACCGTCGAGTACGATCTGGCAAAGACTTTGGGCTTCCTGCCCAAGCTCGGTATCGGGCTTGTCGAGGAGTCCGCGAAGCTGATCCTCCCGCTCGTCTTCTATTTCGCGGGCCGCCACCGCTCCGAGGCCGCCGGGATCATCCTCGGCGTCTCGACGGCGATGGGGTTTGCGGCGCTGGAGACGATGGGCTACGGCTTCGTCTCCCTCCTGCAGAGCCGGGGCAACCTCGGCGTGCTCGACGAGGTGCTGCTCGCGCGCGGCCTCCTTTCTCCCGCCGGGCACGCGGCCTGGACGGGTCTGGTCTGCGCGGTTCTGTGGAGGGAGCGGCTGAGGGTCGGGAGGGCGACGGTAAACGTCAAGGTAGCCGGCGCCTTCGCCACGGCCGTCGTGCTGCACGCGCTGTGGGACACGTTCAACGGCCTGCGCGGGGCGACGTTCAGCGCCTTCCTGAGCATCGAGGCGCTAAGCC
>JADDPY010000237.1 GCA_016781635.1 Rubrobacter sp. | reverse complement strand
CGCGCCGACAATCGCGCCATAGAGGGCATGGAGCATAAAGAAGGCGAGGACGCCCATCAGCCCTTTATTCGACATAAAAATGCCGGGGGCCGGCATCTGCTCAGGGACAAGCGGGTGGATGGTCGGCACCATGCCGAACATCAGGCCTGCAATCAGGCTGTGGATCAGCGAGAAGCCGACGCCGATCTGCCAGCCCGCGCGATGCGTCACGTACTCGAAACCGGCGGCGTAAGCCAGCGCAATCAGCCCCGAGATCATCAGGTGCATCACAAAGCCTAGCAGCCAGGTGCCGAGGCCAATGGCTACCGTGATCATTGAGCCTTCCATCATCGACAGATTGACATCCATGATGCCCGTGACCCGCACCAGCGTGATGACGGCGGTCATGGCGGCGCCGCCGACGACACCCGCGAAAAATGCTCGACCGTAATTCATACGAGACCCTCCTTCACTCAATCGGCGCCGTGCGCCTATGTCTGCGTTTATGTTTACCTGACCATCATGCGGTATGCCATCAGGATAGGTTGTGTGATTCTGATCACACCTTCCTGGTACCATTCATGATGGAAGTATCAACTGGTGAACAACAAGTAAACAAACGTGAACAGACCCACCGCCGGGGCGGGTCGTAGCGTCCGCGTGAGGATCGAATGATCATGGCTGGGAACAACCAAGCAAACAAAGTGTGGTATCTGCGACATCTCGATCTGTTTTTATCGCTTACGGATGCGGAAATCGAGGAGATTGCCCGGGTGCTGGATGATCATCCCATTCCTGTGGGCGCCGAGTTGATCCACGATCGCCACCGTGAGCGAATCTACTTGATCAAAACAGGTGCAGTGCGCCTTTACACCGAAGAGCAGGGTCAACAAGCGACGCTGGCGTTACTTGGCCCCGGGCGCCTGTTTGGCCTGTCCGGTTCGTTCGGTAACGACAATCTCGTCATCGGCGCGGTCACGCTGGAGCCCACCTATATCTGTTTTGCCACCTTACCCAAGTTGCTGAGCCTGTTTGGCCAGTTTCCTGAGGTGATGACCCGTATGACACAGGCGCTCGCCGAGCAAATTTTCATGGCCGAGACGTGGATCGAGCGCACATCGGCCATGTCCCCCCGCGCCCGGCTGGCAGCGCTCCTGCTCGACCTCTGCGCTGACTTCTGTGAGCCATTTGAGGGGGGCTACCGCGTGAAGTTTCGGGTCACCCAGGCGGATCTGGCCCGGATGATCAATGTGACGCGTGAAACTGTGAGCCGGGTCGTAGCCGACTTCATGCGTGCCGGCTGGATTGAGCGCCGGGACGGGCGGCTCTTGATCCGCGATCAGGCGGCAATCAAGCATATTGCCAGTGGCGGTGAAGACGTTTGAGCGGAGCTCGCGCCAATTCCCCGGCGCCTACGCCCCGCCCACATTTGTATGCTGCTCAATCACATCGCAAAGCCTGATAGCCTTTGCGATGTGATTGGAATCACATGATAGCCCGTGACGGCATACGCTCTGCTGCCTTCACTGCTGACGACCGAGTTTGCTGCCCAACACACCCGCCTTAATGCACGCTCGTTCGCCAACGCCCGCAGCAGCGCATGCTGTCGACGTTGAGGCCGGCATTGGTGCTGGCTGGGTCTATCACGGAGGGACACGCTATGGCAGCGACGGTAAGTGACTTTCTGCTCCAACGCCTGTCGGCCTGGGGGATCAGGCGCATCTACGGCTATCCAGGCGATGGGATCAACGGCATCATTGGTGGGCTGGATCGGGCGAGTGACCGGATCGAGTTCATTCAGGCCCGGCACGAAGAGCTCGCCGCCTTTATGGCCTGTGCCCATGCCAAATTCACCGGCGAGGTCGGCGTGTGTCTTGCCACCTCCGGTCCAGGCGCCATCCATCTGCTCAACGGCCTGTACGACGCGAAACTGGATCATCAGCCCGTCGTGGCCATCGTCGGTCAGCAGGCAACGATCGGCCTCGGCGCAGACTTCCAGCAGGAAGTCGACCTGATCAGTCTGTTCAAGGATGTCGCGCACGAGTATGTCCACATGGCGTCCTCGCCGGTGCAAGTCCGCCACCTCGTCGATCGGGCCGTCCGCATTGCCAAGGCGGAGCGCACCGTCACCTGTATCATCCTGCCCAACGATGTGCAGGAAATGGACGCGGTGGAGTCGCCGCCGCGGAAGCATGGCGCGACCTTTTCCGGGGTAGGCTACACGTCACCGCACGTGGTTCCGCGGGAAGCCGATCTCCGTGAAGCCGCAGCCGTGCTGAACGCCGGGCAGAAGGTGGCGATGTTGGTCGGTGCCGGCGCCCTCGGTGCGGCCGATGAGGTGCTTGCAGTCGCCGATCTCCTCGGCGCCGGCGTTGCCAAAGCCCTGCTCGGCAAGGCGGTGCTGCCGGATGATCTGCCGTTTGTTACCGGCGCAATCGGGCTGCTCGGCACGAAGCCCAGCTGGGACCTGATGATGAACTGTGACACGCTCCTGATGGTCGGCTCCAGCTTCCCATATTCGGAGTTCTTACCAATAGAAGGGCAGGCGCGGGGTATCCAGATCGACATTAAACCGCGGATGCTGGGTCTGCGCTACCCGATGGAGGTCAACCTGGTCGGTGACAGCCAGGAAACGCTGCGCGCCTTGATCCCGCTGCTTGAGCGCAAGACCGACCGCGCGTGGCGCGAGGAGATCGAGCAGGGTGTGGCGGACTGGTGGCAGGTGCTGGAAGCGCGTGCGATGAATGAGGCCAACCCGATCAACCCACAGCGGGTCTTCTGGGAGCTGTCGCCGCGCCTGCCCGCCAACTCGATCCTGGCGGCTGACTCGGGCTCATCGGCGAACTGGTACGCCCGCGATATCAAAATTCAGCGGGGGATGCTGGCCTCACTGTCGGGCAATCTGGCGACGATGTGTCCCGGCGTGCCGTATGCCCTCGCGGCCAAATTCGCCTACCCCGACCGGCCGGTCTTCGCGTTTGTCGGTGATGGTGCCATGCAGATGCTCGGCAACAACGGCTTGGTCACGATCGCCGAGCACTGGCAGAAGTGGTCCGATCCGCGGCTGATCATCCTGGTGTTACACAACAATGATCTGAACCAGGTGACGTGGGAGCAGCGCGCGATGACCGGCGACCCCAAATTTGAAGGGTCGCAGACATTGCCCGACTTTCCCTTTGCGCGCTATGCGGAACTGCTGGGCCTTCAGGGGATTCAGATGCACACGCCGGACGACATTGTCCCCGGGTGGGAAGCCGCGCTCGCTGCCGATCGGCCCGTGCTGGTCGAAGCGAT
>JADDPY010000552.1 GCA_016781635.1 Rubrobacter sp. | reverse complement strand
CAGGCTCAGGAGGAGCTTGCCACTCAGACCGTCACGGCGAGCGCCGGGGGCGGGGCGGTCAAGGCGACGATGACCGGGGGCCTCGAGCTCGTCTCCGTGGAGATCGACCCCGAGGTTCTGGACCCCGAGGACGTCGAGATGCTTCAGGACATGGTGCTCGCCGCCGTCAACGAGTCCTTGAGCAGCGCGCAGGAGCTCGCGTCGAAGCGTCTTGGTGGCATCACCGGCGGTCTGGGTGACCTCGGGATAAACATGCCCGGGATGTAGCGAAGAGCCTTTTGGCAAGCTACGCGAGGCCCGTCGAGCGCCTCATCACGGAACTCTCCAAGCTCCCCTCCATCGGGCCGAAGAGCGCCCAGAGGATAGCTTTTCACGTCGTACGCGGGCGGCCGGACGACGCGAAGGCGCTCGCCGAGGCCCTGCGCGAGGTCAAGGAGCGCATAAAGCCGTGCAGGCGGTGTTTTAACCTCACGGAAGAGGAAGAGTGCGACATCTGTCGCGACCCGCGGCGGGACACGGCCGTGATCTGCGTGGTCGAAGATCCTTACGACATAGGCCCGATCGAGCGGACGGGCGAGTATCGGGGCCTCTACCACGTCCTCGGCGGCTCCCTCTCGCCGCTCGACGGGGTAGAGCCCGAGGACCTTCGCATAGCCGAGCTCGTCGAGCGGGTCGACGCGGAGGGGACGAAAGAGATAGTCGTCGCCACCAACCCCAACACCACCGGCGAGGCGACGGCTCTGTTTATCGCCCAGGAGCTCAAGGAGAAGCCGGTTCGGGTGACCGCTCTGGCGAGCGGCCTGCCGGTCGGCGGCGACCTCGAGTACGCCGACGAGGTTACACTGGGACGCGCGTTCGCCGGCCGGCGTGAGATCTAGGAACGCCGGGGAGCGCCTCGCGGGGGCCGAGCCCGAAGGCTCTTCCCTCCCGGGCCTCTCCCGCCGCACGGTTGATTCTATCGGCGAGACGGTCGCGACCCTCGCCCCCCGTCCCGCGAACCTCGTCAAGGCACCGGAGTTCCCCCACGAGCTCGAAAGGGCTCTCGCGTCCATGGGGGCCGGAAGGCTCTACTCGCACCAGCTTGAATCCTACGAGCGGGTGCGCATGCGGGAGAACGTCATCGTGTCGACGGCGACGGCGAGCGGGAAGTCGCTCTGCTACAAGATCCCCGCCTTCGAGAACGCCCTGGAGAGCCCCAGAAACCGGGCGTTGTTCCTATATCCGACGAAGGCGCTCGCGCAGGATCAGCTTCAGAAGATACAGAAGCTCAAGCTGCGCGGCGTCTACCCCGCAACCTACGACCGGGACACGCCGAAGGCGCTGCGTTCGGAGATCCGGCGTCGCGCCAACGTCGTCCTGACGAACCCGGACATGCTCAACGTGGCCCTTCTCCCGAGCCATGAGGGGCCCTGGGCGGACTTCTTCAAGAACCTCAAGATAATCGCCGTCGACGAGGCCCACCTTCTGCGCGGCGTCTTCGGCTCCCACGTCGCCGCCGTCATGCGACGCCTTCGCCGGGTCGCCGAGCTCCACGGCGCCGACCCGCAGTTTGTCCTCACGAGCGCGACCATCGCCAACCCGTTGGAGCTCGCCGAGGTCCTCACGGGCCTTCCGTTCTCGCTCGTGGACAACGACGGGGCCTCATCGGGCCCGAGGCGCGTGGTTTTCAGGAACCCTCCCCTAAAAGACGAGGAGAAGGGCGATCGTCGGAGCATGCTTACGGAGGCGGCCTTCGTCTTCTCGAAGCTCGTGGCTCAAGGGGTGCGCACCATAGCGTTCGCCAAGAGCCGCAAGTCCGCCGAACTGATCTACCGTTACGCCGCCGACCGGCTCGGCCCGAACCTCGCGCGGCGTATTTCGCCTTACCGGGCGGGCTATACGGTGCGCGAGCGGCGCGAGATCGAGGGTAGGCTCTTCAGCGGAGAGCTTTTAGGGGTCGTCTCCACGAACGCCCTCGAGCTCGGGGTGGACGTGGGGGCGCTCGACGCCGTGGTCTGCTGCGGCTATCCGGGGAGCGTCGCCTCGATCTGGCAGCAGTGGGGGAGGGCCGGGCGCGGGAAGGAGCCGTCGCTCGCCGTGTACATCGCCGGGCGCGACTCTCTGGATCAGTACCTCTACGAGAACCCGGACAAGGTCCTGGGGAGACGGGTGGAAGCGGCGCGACTCACCCTGGAGAACCCTTACGTACTCGGGCCGCACCTACTTGCGGCGGCGCACGAGTCGCCGCTCGACGCGACGGACGACCGCTACTTCGGGTTCGGCTTCGACCGGGTTACGGAGGACCTCGTGCAGTCCGGGGAACTCGTCAGGAGCGGCGGGAGGCTGCACTACGCCGGCGGGGACAGGCCCGCGTGGAAAATCTCGCTGAGGTCGGCGGACTCGGGGTCCGTCCTGGTCGCGGATCAGGAGGGGGAGGTGATCGGCTCGGTCGAGTCGCGCCGCGCGCCGATGGAGCTCCATCCCGGCGCCACATACTTGCACCGCGGCCGAGCCTACGAGGTCGAGGACCTGAACCTCCCCGCCCACACCGCGCGCGTCAGGCTCGTCCCGAACCGTTACTACACCAAGGTCCGGGTCGAGACCGACGTCGAGATCCTCGAAGAGATGCAGGGTCGCGACCTCGCCAACGGCGCGAAGCTCCACTGGGGCCGCGTTCGCACCACCGACGTCGTCACCCTCTACAAGAAGATACAGGTCCAGGACGGCCGCGAAATAGGCGTCTTCCCCCTCGATCTGCCGCCCACCGACTTCGAGACGCGCGGCCTCTGGGTCACCCTGCCGCCCATGCCTCCGCTCCCGCCGCCCGGCCCTCAAGGCAACGCGGAAGAGGGACGCCCGGGCTTCGTCGAGTTCCTCGGCTCCCTGCACGCGGCGGAGCACGCGACGATAGGCTTGTTGCCCCTCTTCGCGATGTGCGACCGGGGGGACATCGGCGGGCTCTCCGTCGCCGTTCACCGTGCCACGCGACTCCCCACGATCTTCGTCTACGATGGTTACCCCGGCGGCGTCGGCATCTCCGAGCGCGGCTACGAAACCTTCGAAGAGATCGTCCGCGACACCCTCTCCGTCCTCGTCCGCTGCCCGTGTAAGAGGGGCTGCCCCGCGTGCGTGCAGTCCCCGAAGTGCGGCAACTGGAACGAACCCCTCTCCAAGGACGGCGCCATACGTGTGCTGCGCTATCTTCTCGGCCAGGTGAACCGCTACCCGATCTCGTAGCGAGCGCCTAAGCCCCGCTCGTT
>JADDPY010000676.1 GCA_016781635.1 Rubrobacter sp. | reverse complement strand
GCATCATCCGCTCCCGTTGCGGCTCGTTGCGCGTGATTACGCTGCCAGTCGGTACGCGTGATGAAGGCCTCCCAGAACTGGGAATGCAATGACTCTGCCGGTGGTGCCAGGTGGTCGGGCTAAGCTCTCGTTGTGTTCTGGAACTCGCTGGTTGATGCCCTGGTGTGGTCGGCACCAATTGAAGTACTTGACGTACTCTTTGAGGATACGCCTCAGCTGTGCCTCGTTCATGATCAAGATGTGATCCAGGCATTCGCGCCGCACGCTGCCCAGGAGCCGTTCACAGATCGCGTTGGCGCGAGGTGCCTGGACCGGCGTTCGCAGCACCTCAATCCCAAATCCTGTCGCGACAGCCTCGAAGTGCGGACCATACTTCGCATCGTTATCGCGAATCAGGTACTTGGGCGATTCACCGAACGGCGTCGCCTCCCGCAGTTGCTGAGCCGTCCATTCGTCCGTTGGTGTTCTCGTTACGCCCACATGCACGATGCGCCGTGAGCCGAGTTCGGTGATCAAGAAGGCGAAGAGTGGTCGGAAAAATAGGTCATGGACCTGGAGGAAGTCGCAGGCCCAGATGTCGCTAGCATGGTTGCACAGGAAGGTAGCCCACGTCTGCCCACGAGGCCGGGATGGACGTGCCTGGCGCATGTAGCGCTGAACGGTCCGCTTCGCGACCTTGATCCCAACCTTCAGCAACTCACCACGGATGCGTTCGGCACCCCACAGCCGGTTATTGATCGCCATCTCCTTGATTAGTGAGATCGTCTCCAACGGGATCTTCGGTTCCTGGGACAGCATGCGAGATTTTCGGTTCCAGAACAGCTGAAACCCTTGCCGATGCCAGCGCAGCACCGTCTCCGGCTTGACGATGAGTAAAGCTTCTTTCCAGCTCCGTACCTTGCTTGCGAGCAGGACGAAGAGTGCGCGATCGACCCGCGTGAAGTGGGGCCGTTTGACCGAGCGCTTGAGCACGACGAGTTGCTGACGAAGCAGGAGGTTTTCGGCGATCAACTGCGGTTTACTGCGAGAAAGGTCAGCCAGGATACCGGGGACAGGGGCATCGGCGATGGGCTTGGTTACGCGCGAGACGAGGGTGCCGACTATCTGCAGACCGCGCTGCACGACCGACTGACAACGATGCAGGATCCTGCGCAGCATCACTGCCTCCTCCATCATGACATGGATTCTACATGCAGCCAGTGTTGGCTGTACCAGTCACTGATTGTATCCGGACTCAGCTGGAGGTCATGAAGGAAGCCCAGTTGGACAAAAGATTAGGGAGGGCGAATTACACAAAAACATGTTGTCTTCGCTGCGGATGAAATTGGTAGCCAGCACAGGGGTGACAATGGGACCTGGGAGCGGATCAACACGGCGCTGCGGCGGGAGCTCCGCGCCGCCGCCGGACGGGATCCGGAACCCAGTGCGGCGATCATCGACAGTCAATCGGTCAAGACCACCGAAGCGGGCGGCGAACGCGGCTTCGATGGCGGAAAAAAAAGTGAGCGGGCGCAAGCGGCATATCGTGGTTGATACGCTGGGGCTACTCCTGGTCGTCGTCGTGCAGGCCGCCTCACTCTCGGACACGGAAGGGGCGCTCGATGTCGGGGCCAAGATGCGCGGCCGCTGCCCGCGGTTGCGGCATATCTGGGCCGACCAAGGCTACAAAGACACCATGATCGGGTGGTTTCGCCAGTGGCTACACGTGGTGGTGGAGGTGGTCACGCGACCAGCGGAGCAGCGCGGCTTTGTCGTGCAGCCGAAGCGGTGGATTGTGGAGCGCACGTTCGGCTGGTTCAACCGACAGCGCCAGTTGAGCAAAGAGTATGATGTGTACCCCGAGACCACGGAGCAATGGGTGTATCTGGCATCCATTCAAGTCATGATGCGACGGTTAGCGCGTCAACAGCGTGCCACGCAACCGCATCCTATTCAATGTTAAACAGGCTCTAAGCACGCCGCGATCAGCAGGCAGGTCAAGCGTTTAGGATCGCGGAGATGACTCTTATGGAGGTGAAAGCCCCGACTTTTCTGATCCGAGAAGAACGTTTCGATCTGCGCCCGGTTCCGATACAGGGCCAGGAAACGCTGTTTGCCGTACAATGGGCTGCGCTTGTCAAAATCGGCAAGCGGAATGTAGGCCCGCAATCCCTGACCTGGCTCCTTCACTCATCCAGCACACATGCATACAACAGGATGTGGTCAATCCGGTCGTTTCCAGAAGAGTACCGTAGAAACGGAAACGCAAGCGATCTGATGTTGGCACAACGATCGCGTTCATGTGACGTCTAGCATCGTCCGCGAAGACGAAAAACCAATATCAAATGCCGGTGGTTGTATCGAAGATGCACTGTTTGCTCTATGCTGCTTCCAAGCGGTCTTTGGGACCGGTTTGGAGGCAGTCATGGAAGATCAGAGCACCGTCACTACCCTCGCTCAGACCCTGGCGCAGTTCGAAACGAGTGGCACGCCGGCACGGAACCTCGCGACCCGAACGCGCCGAGAGTACGCGCGTGACCTGCGTGATCTCCTCAGCTATTTTGAGCAGCGAGGCATCACTCGGCTGGACGAGGTGAGGTCGCGAGAGGTCGAGGCGTACCTCGCTGAGTTGGACCGGCGCGGTCTGCAGGGCAGCACCCGCAACCGGAAGGTGCATACGCTCAAGACCTTCTTCGCGTGGCTGGTCCGCCACGAACTGCTCGCGAGCAGTCCTGCTGCACGACTCGTCGCACCACGAGCGATCAAGAAAGAGCCGCGCTACCTTTCCGAGGAGGAATACCGTCGGTTACTGCGGGCATGCAGCCATCACACACGTGACGCCGCCATCATCGAGGTATTCCTCCAGACGGGGATGCGCCTCTCCGAACTTGCCCGCCTCACCCTCACCGATGTTGACCTGCCGAAGCGCATCACGCGCGACATCGAGTCGATGGGAAGCGTGCGTGTGCAACGCAAAGGCGGGAAGATCGAGCGTATCCCGCTGAACTACAAGGTATGCCAGGCCCTTGCAGCGTATCTGAAAGTGCGGCCCAAGGTCGGGCACGATGGCCTCTTCATCACGAAGTTCAAGACGCGCATGACGACACGTTCAATCGAGTACATGGTCACCAAATATCTTGGCGAGACGGGGATCTCCGGTGCCTCAGTGCATACACTCAGGCACACGATGGCAACCCATCATGTCGCGCGCGGCACAGACCTGAAGACGGTGCAGGTAACGCTGGGTCATGCCAGCCTTGCGACGACAACAATCTATGTGTCGCTGTCGAAGCGGGTGCAGAAGAAGGCATTGCAGGAGCACGCGTTGTAAGCCCGGCT
>JADDPY010000171.1 GCA_016781635.1 Rubrobacter sp. | reverse complement strand
AGGGCAACCGGGCTCCGGCCTGGGACCTGACGCCCCACACGGTCGAGATCCTGCTCGAGCTCGGTCTCGTCTACGACAGCAGCCTTATGGGCAACGACTACTCACCCTACCGCGTGCGTCGGGGCGACGGAATAACGCGAGACGCTCCAGCGAGCTTCGGGGTGGAGACGCGTCTGGTCGAGATACCGGTTAGCTGGTCACTCGACGATTACCCGAACTTCGAGTACCTGCGACTGCCGAACTCGATCATGCCCGGCCTGAAGTCGCCCGCGGACGTGTTCCGAAACTGGACGGACGACGTCGCGTACATGCTCCGGGACTTCACTGGCGGGGTCCTGGTCGTCACCTTCCATCCACAGGTCATCGGGCGCGGGCACAGGATGCTGGGCCTCGAGAGGTGGCTGGACGAGCTGGCGCAGATGGGCGTCACCTTCGAACGGATGGACGCCGTGGCGGAGCGGTTCCTGGCGGGGCAAACCCTCGGGGAGTACTCGCCGCGCCAGGACAAGTCACGATAGAACCAAGGGAGAGGAAGGAGCCGGATGGCTGATCTGAAGGACACCCCGATCACGGTAGTCGGGGCGGGAGCTATAGGTGGGACGATCGGGGTTTACCTCGACGATGCCGGTTACGACGTTACCCTGGTCGACGCTTCCACCGAGCACGTCTCGGCGATCCGGGAGGTGGGATTGAGGATAACCGGCGCCCGCGGAGATCGGACCTTTCACCCTCGCGTGATCCTCGCCGAGGACCTTCGTGGACCGTTGGGGCCGACCCTTCTGTGCGTCAAAGGGCACTTCACGGAGGGAGCTGTGCGAGACCTTGAACCTTTGTTGGACCCCGACGGCTACGTCGTTTCGCTGCAGAATGGTCTCAACGAGGCGCTGATCGCGGAACGGGTCGGCCAGGAGCGAACCGTGGGCGCGTTCGTGCACTTCGGGGCGGATCTTCTCGAGCCGGGCGTCATCCAGCTCGGCTACGAAGAGACGATCCGAGTAGGGGAGCTCGATGGCCGGATCACCCCGAGGGTCGAGGCGTTGGAGGAGACGCTCGGGCACGCGATGCCCACCCGGGTCACGGAGAACGTGTGGGGCTACCTGTGGGGCAAGCTGGTCTTCGGGGCGACCGGTTTCGTCGTCTCCTGCGTGGATGCCCCCGTGTCGGAGGTCATAGACGACCCACTCGGCAGGAGCCTGTGCAGAGCAGCGTCGGCCGAGGCCTACCTCGTGGCCCGCACGCAAGTCGAGAGGGTGGAGCCGATCGGAGGTTTCGAGCCGGAGAAGTTCGCTCCCCGCGAGGACGCGGAGGCACGGGCCGACGAGACGCTGATGGGGCTCGCCGACGCCTGGCGCGGCGCGATAAAGCAGCACATGGGGATCTGGCGCGACCTGAAGGTAAAGAAGCGCAAGACCGAGGTTGACATGCTGGTCGGCCAGATCGTCGCGGTGGGCCGGGAGCAGGGGGTCGCGACCCGGGTTAACGCCGCCACGCTCGAGGTGGTGCACGAGATCCAGGCCGGCAAGCGCGGGATGGAGTGGGAGAACCTGGAAGAGATCTCGCGCCGCGCCTGCCGCGTCCCCGCCGGGTAACCGATTCGGAGCGCCCGAGAATCTACCGGAGAACGGCGCCTCGCAGCCGGTCGAGAATCCTACACTGCTCCCGTACCGGCACGGCGTACCGGTTCATGTCGAAGAAGACTTCGTCGACCCCCATCTCGCGCATGCGCTCGAGGTCCTCGACGACCTTCTCGTGCGAACCGCTGAGCGGCGGCTCCCCCTCCGGGGCATACTCTTTCCCGACGGCGGTGTTCGTCCGCACGATGATCGGGAGTCCCTCCGGGTCGTGACCGGCATTCCGGGCGGCGCCCCGGAAGCAGTTCAGTGCCGTCTCGAGAACCTCCCAGCTCGGGGCGAGCGGGTTCACGCCGAAGCCGAGGCGCCCGGCCCGTTCGACGGCCGCCGCCTTCATCGCGGCTATGACGATCGGAGGTCCACCTTCTTGCAGCGGCTTGGGGTTTATCTCCGACTCCGGGATGTTGTAGAAGCGGCCGGAGAAGCTGACGGGATCGGCATCCCACGCCGCGCGCATGGCCCGGATAAACTCCTCGAACCCCGCCCCTCGCCGGCTCACGGGGACGTTCGCCGCAACGAACTCCTCCGGCGCGTATCCTTGCCGAAGACCCGCGATCACCCGTCCCTCGCTCCGCCGGTCCAGCGTGGCGAAGCGGCGTGCCAGGGTGGCTGGTACGTGGAACAGGGCGTCCATGATGCTGGTGCCCAGCTTCACGCGCTCCGTCTTGGCGGCAACGTAGGCGAGGGTCTCGAGAGGATCGTAGACAGTGGCGTAATGGTCCGACATGCCACCGCCGGTGGGCCTCAGGAGCCTCTCCAGCACCCAGACCGTGGCGCAGCCCATCCGCTCCGCCTCCTCCGCAACGCGGGAGATGTTCTCGGGAGAAGCCGTCTTTCCGGTGTGCGGCAGCGCCACCGTAATTTCCATATTTCTCCTCCTTAGCACACTGACCGAAACTACTTATTTTCGCTTCCACCGGCCGCGCTGGTTCGGGCCGATCTATCCACGGTCTCCGCTCGGTACCATACTCTCTCCGCCCCGCACGACCATACGCATCGCCCGGAGGGCCCCTACGTCTTCCAAGGGGTTCCCGGACACCGCGATGATGTCGGCACGCTTGCCCGGTTCGAGCGTCCCCGTCTCCTCGGCTAACCCGAGCAGATCGGCAGCGGCCGATGTCCCGTAGAGGAGGGCTTGCATCGGCGTTGCCCCGTACCGGACCATGAGCTCCAGTTCCCGCGGCAGAGTTCCGTGGGGATGGCCCGGCGCGCCGCAGTCGGTGCCCGCAGCGATTTTGACTCCGACCTCCACTGCCAGCCGGAAAGCCTCGCGACTCGCATCCAGGATCTCGGCGGTCTTGCGCTGTATGTATTCGGGAGCGCCGAGCTCCGGCCCCTTCTCGCTCATCGCTGCGTACACCGACAGCGTAGGTACGAGGTAAACACCCTGTCCCCTCATGCGCTCGGCCGTGTCGCGGTCTAGGAAGCTGCCATGCTCGATTGAGTCGACCCCCGCATCCAGCGCGTTGGTTATGGCCGCGACCGAGTAGGCGTGGGCGGCGACCTTGGCGCCTGCCTTGTGCGCCTCCTCGACTCCGGCCTCCATCTCCCGCACGGTGAGCTGCGGCGAGCCTGGCTCCTCGGCGTGGCCGTAGATCCCACCGGAGGCCATAAACTTGATGCAGGTGGCCCCCGCCTTGATCTCGCCGCGCACCGCGCGACGAACCGCGTCGGGGCC
>JADDPY010000694.1 GCA_016781635.1 Rubrobacter sp. | reverse complement strand
CGTGGCTTTGCCGAGGAGGTGGGTGGTGGAGCGGACCTTCTCGTGGTTGGGTCAGAACCGCCGTATGAGCAAAGACTACGAGAGGCTGTGCGCCAGCGCTGAGGCGTTCGTGTACGCTGCCATGATTCGTCTGATGGTGAGGAGGTTAGCCCGTGCCTGAGACTTTCCAAACAGTTTCTCCACGCACTACGGTGAATAAGGGCTTATCCTTGCCCAACTCCTGCGTCCATCCGCGCTTCGGCCGGCGCCCCGGTGGGATGCCTGCCGTAGGTTAGGGGACGGTCAAAGCACCCCCGCGACTATCCACGCGCCCCATCCGACTAGCATCACCCCCGCGACCCGGCCCAACCGCTCGCCCCCCGGGGCCGCCTTTTCGATCAGGACGAACCCCGCGATGGCGGCGACCCAGAGCAGGTTCATCACCCCCGCGACGAACAGCAAGGCCATGAGGGACCAACAGCAGCCGGCGCAGTAACCGCCGTGCTTGAGCCCCATAAGGAAAGCGCCCCGCCCCCCCTCTCGCCATTCGTTGAGGACGAACCCGAGGGGGGACCGGCACTCTCTCAGGCAGGCGTGCTTGAGGGGCGTCCACTGGTAGATCCCGGCCGCCACCAGCAAGACGCCACCCACGACGGGACTGATGATCGCCGCCATCGGCGAGAGCAGGGAGGCGTCGTGGAGCCCCCACTGGGCCGCGGTTGCCAGGACGGCGAAGGCGGCCCAGACCGCCAGGTAGCCCGCAAGGAACACGCTCGTAGGTACGTACGAAACACCCTGTTCCCGGCGTCTGCGGTTGACCCCGGCGAACATGAGGATTATCGGGGCCGCGGAGGGCGTCATCATGGCGACCATCATCACGGCCCACATGCCGAACGTCAGGCCGAAATCGGCGAAGCCCCAGGCCTGCATCCGGGGCATGGACATCTCTGCTCCCATGTCCATGTTCTGCGTATCCGAGGCCAGAAAGACTACGTAGGCCCACGAAAGCGCCGTGATCAGCGCGAGGCCGGACAGCACGACTATGCGGTCTCGCCGCAGTACGTTCTGGGCAACCTCTCTCAGCATACCCTTGGAATCGCTCCTAGTGGCCGAACCTTCGTGTGGGATCCTCGAGGCTCACACGAACGGCGGGTGAGAAGCCGCGCCTACCCCGACCAGGAGAAGGGGGTGGAGAGGCCGCTCTTGCCCTCGCCAGAGAAGTCGACCCCCAGGCCTTGTATACGTCCAGCGAGAGCCCGGGCCGGGGTGAATTCCGAGCTAGCCGGGTGCTTGGTCTCTGTGAGCTTCGGCGGCGGCCCGTCCGGGTCGAACGGAGACACGAGATCCTCGATCTCCATCTCGATGGCGTCGCCGACCGTGACCCGGTGGCGACGGCCGTCGTCGATATGCTCGATCGAGGCCACCTCCATGCCGAGGTTCTCGCCGATGAGCGGGACGACGTTGGCCAGGGGGCCGCCCATCTGCCCTGAGAAGATGCCCCCGAGTTTCTCGGCCTGCTCGTCGCTCGCCCGGTCGTCCATGAACATCCCGACCCGCCAGTTGCCCTCCGACATCTGCTGTGGAGCGTCGAGGACCAGCACCACGCTGAGGTCGCTCACATCCGTGCCGTCGACCTCCCCGGAGTCGATGTGCCAAGCGAGCGCCGCGTTGCAGCGCTCATAGTCAGCGGGCGCCGCGAATGCGCTAGCGGTACACGGACATACGACCTCGCAGCTACAGTTCTCGACGTACGTGCCTTGCAGGTGCCAAGCCATATCTTGGGCTCCTTTCCCATTCGCTCCCCCAGCGGAGCGTCTTGCACCCAATGTATCAATACTAAAAGCGTCTGACCATACCGCAAACGAGTGATATCCGGCGCGGGCGCGCCGAAGTTCCCAGAGCTCCGAACAGGCGAAGTTCGAGAACCCACATATGCAGGTGGTTCCCTTAGCTGGACACGGGGACATAACAGCTAGATCACCGCCACCTCGACCTCCGAAACTTCTCCCACAGTGGCGGTGTAACGGATCTTTCGGCCGTCGAAGGTTTAAATGTCATCCGGGGCAGTGCGTGCTGTCTACACCCCCTCCGAGACCGCGTCAGGTCTGATCTCACGCTCACCGATACAGCCTCCAAGCGCGGCTATGCCCCGACGTCAATCACAATGTCGGATACGGAGTTCGGAGAATCTACCTTCCACGCACTCGGGTCAGTAAGGTGGGTTTGACCTCTCGAAGCTATCAGATGGCGAAAGGGCCGGGGCGTTTACAAGTCGCCCGAAGCATGACCCAAGTTGACCAGTTGATCTTCGAGGAGCACGAGATCACGCTCGTAAGCGTAGCGGCGAAGATCCTCCTCGTGCCGCAAGGCATCGGGCGGTAGTAGGGGGACGGCGGCGTCGGCGCACACCGCCTCCAGCGCTGCCCACTTCCTCGGGGCCACGCCTGCGTAGTCGGCATGCACTTTGCGAGTGTCCGGTGCGAAGAGGGCCAGTATCTTGGCCACGGCGCATTTGAACCCCCTCTCGTGCAACTCGAGGGCCCCCCACCCCGCTACGACGCCTCCCACCACGTGAACGTTGGTCTCGCTGTTGGAACTGTCCCTCCGACCGTGGGCGTAAAACCCGCACGAGCACCCTATCTTGGGCACATCGCCGTGTGCCTCGGAGAAGGAGTCCGGATGGAGCTTGAGGCGCATGCACTCGGCGCGGTTGGGGCCTTCGAGGTTCCACCGATAGCAGAACGGTTGATACAAGCCGTGCTTCACTAAGCCTTCTAGTAAAGGAGGCTCGTTCCCCTCGGCCTTCCAGCGTAGACGCCACTGCCTGAAGCCCAGGGTAGCGTTGGCGTAGAAGTCCGGCTCACTCATGCGGGTGCCTTCTCCTTGCGCTTGGGCTTCTGTTTCCGAACGGGCTTGCGAACCGGACCCCGGCTCGGCTCACTGAGGGGTTCCTGCACCGTCCTCTTTCTCCTGGGACCTATCTCGGCCATCGTTCCCTCCTTCGGCGACGTCCGCACCCTACCCCCCCGGCGGGAACGGCGCGTCACTCAAAAGGACCATTTTTGTGACGTTTACGACGAAGCTCTTAGAACCCCCTTTGCACGCAGTCGCGCGGGCAGGGCGCAAACGTGTAACCGCTAGACCAACGCCACCTCAACTATCGGCTCCTCTCCCACCGTAAATGAGAATCGGACCTTCGGGGTGTTGTCAGTTCGTACAGTGTAGAGGCGGGTGCTGGCCAGCGCGGCCGAGAAGGTAGGCGCCAAGAAGCTGGATGCCCTCAGGGCACGTTAGCAGAAGCGATTAAGTGCGCCTAACAAAACCGCTCTACGTAGCGCCAGCAGATTAGCGCGCAGCCCAGTTCGAGGAACGCCTGGTGGACAT
>JADDPY010000277.1 GCA_016781635.1 Rubrobacter sp. | reverse complement strand
TCGCGAGCTGCCCGCCAGAGAGCCGGGCTCCAGCGAAGGCTAAGGTCCCCCAGACGTCTTGAACGGCCCGAGCCCGCCAGGCCCTACGCAGAGAACACCGAATCCCGGTCGCCCGGGCAGGGTCTGGGCGATAGCCGGCATAGTTTCGGGGGTGCTGGCGCTAGGGATACTGCCCATACTCTTCGGTCCCCTGGGGGTCGTGCTCGGTATCGTGGGTTACGTGAAGGGCTCCCGCAGGACGGGCGTCGCCGCCATCGTCGCGGGGGTTCTCGGGCTGGTACTCGGGATCATCCTCACCGCGTTCCTGCTCTCCATCTCCGGGCAGGTCTCGACCCCATTTGGAGGGTCCTCCGTATATCGGTAAGGTAGTTCTCGGCCGGGCCATCTTTGCTTTCTGCCGTGGAGGGCCGGTCCTCCGGCCGCTATACTGGCGGCGGCATGGAGCGGGTTCAACTCACACCTCCGGGAGAGAAACGGCAGCGGGGCGCGAAAGCGCGCCTCTACGTCCGCTGGATGCCGCACCTCGGCGCCGAGGCGGTCGCCCTCTACGAGCTCCTGCGCCTCCTCCCCGACGTGGGAGAGGACGCCGTCGAGCTCGGTGAGCTTGCGGAGCTTCTGCGCTCGACCCCGGAGAGCGTCGAGACGTCTCTGAGGGTGCTGGTAGAGCACGGGTTCGCGGTGGAGCGGGGGGGCTGGTTCGAGGTTCTGGAGCACCCGCCGGTCACGCGCGCCTCGCGGGGTAGCGCCGTCGGCGTCGCACCCGCCGGGAACGATGGAGCGGGTGAGGGGCCCGTCGTGCGGGACATCGAGGTGTTGCGGGCGGAGCCCGAGGGGGTCTCGCCGGACGACTACTTCAGGTATATGGGGACGCTGCCGGCCCCACACATACTGGAGTTTCTCAACGGGTACACGGAACGGGACGGTGTGGAGACGGCGGCGGTGATCGAGGCTTTAAAGATCGCCAGCGAGCGCGATGCGCGCCGGGTGGGCTACGTCAGGAGTATCCTGGAGCGCTGGGTCGAACGCGGCGTGAAGACGGTCGCCGACGTGGAGCGCTTCGAGCAGGACCGGAAGCTCCGCCTGGTGGCCGAGAGCGGCGCCGTGCGAGGCGGAGCTTTGCAACTCCGAGGGGGGGTGAACGATGGAACCGATAGGGGATCTGCTGCCCGACGCAGGGAGGGCTATGAGTGGCTCTTCGGCGAGTAGGAGGAGGGGAGCTGCCGGACGCGAGGACGCCGCCCTCCGGCTCGACGATCAGATCTGCGCGTACTGCGGGCGGGAGCTCGAAGCGGAGTACTTCGAGTTTCCGCCCGCGCTCCAGCGCAAGTACGGGAAGACCGGCGAGTGGTACTACCACCCCTGTACCTCCGAATGTGAGCAGAAGAAAGAGCGCCGTGAGTGGGAGCTCATGCGCCGCGACGCGCGCGTAGCCTCCCTCAAGGAGAAGAGCGGCCTCACCAAGCGCCTCAAGAAGTACACTCTCGACAACTTCAACCCCCACGTCAGCACCAATGCCGGGAGGGCTCGGGTTAAAATCGACGAGTACCTAGCGGGCTGGGACGACAACCGCGAGGAGGGCCGCGGGCTCTACCTCTGCGGGGACGTGGGAACGGGCAAGACCCACCTCGCGGTTGCCGTAATGACCGAGCTCATCCGCCGCCGCCGGGTGCCGTCCCTCTTCGTCACCGTCCCGGAGTTTCTGGACAACCTGCGCGGGGCGTACAACGATCCGGGCCGCGACATCGACGAGTGGATGGACGCCGTCAAAAACGCCGACCTCCTCGTCCTCGACGACCTCGGCGCCGAGAAGCCCAACGCCTGGGTGCGCGAGCGGCTCTTCGTCGTCGTCAACCACCGCTACCGGGAGGCACTGCCGACGATCTTTACCTCCAACATTGGCCCCAAAGACCTCACCGAGCAGCTCGGTGATCGGACGGCCAGCCGCATCATTGCAATGAGTGAGTGGGTGGGCCTCGAAGGTGACGACTATCGCGAGACCGCCGCGAGGGAGGGACGATAGCCGTGCGCGACGAGTTCATGATCATGCGACAAGGAAAACAATACGTACTCTTCGCGGGCCTCCTCGATGAGGCCCACGCCCGCGGGCTCAAGGGTATAGACACCGATCTCGTACAGGTCCCTACCCCGGAGAACGGCAACGTCGCCGTGGTCAAGGCTATGGTCGAGATGGAGGACGGTCGGACCTTCTCCGGCATCGGTGACGCAAGCCCCGACAACGTCGGACGAGGCATAGTTCCGCACATCATAAGGATGGCCGAGACCAGGGCGAAGGCACGTGCGCTGCGCGACGCCGTGAACGTCGGCGCTACGTCCCTCGAAGAACTCTCCGACGGCGACGATGCCCCGGTCCCCGCGCCCTCCAATTACCCGCAGCCGCGCGGCCTCCAGAGCGTCCCCCAGTCGGGTGGGCGCGAGAAGCCTGGCTCGGAGGCCGGCGAGAAGCCCGCCCGTTCGGTACCCAACAACGGCAGGGCCGCGAAGAAGCAGGACGAGAGCGACGAGGAGCCCAAGGAAACCCCTCGCGAGGGGGGCTCGGGGGCCTTGCAGAAGGCCCGGAAGTCTCAGGTCGACCTGCTCCGCACCCTGGCCGAGGAGCTCAGGGGAGAGAACGGGGTCTCCCGCCTGGAGGGCCGCATCGGGAAGATGCTCTCCGAGCTAACCCGCGCCGAGGCGGACGAGTGGATCGACCGCCTTACCCCGGCCGAAGGCCGCGAGTAGCTCCGGGATAGCGGTCCCTTGAGATCGCCCCGCCGTCCCCTGCTCCTCCTTCTCCTCCTCGCCGTAGCGACCCTCACCGGCTGCGAGCCCCTCTCCGGACTCTCGTCCGCGGCGGGCAGCCAGCTGCCTCCCGCGGGAGCGCTCGTCGTCAGCTTTATAGACGTGGGGCAGGGGGACGCGGTCCTCGTCCAGTCCGGAGGGGAAAACTACCTCCTGGACGCCGGCAAGCCCCAGGAGGGTCCGAACGTCGTGGATTTTCTCAGAAGCCGCGGGGTCGAGACGCTGGACGGCATCGTCGTCAGCAACCCGGACGCGGACCACATAGGGGGGTTTCTGGACGTCCTCGATGCCTTCACGGTCCCGACCGTCTACCTCTCCGGGGACCCGAAAGGGACGGCGACATACAACTCGTTTCTGCGCGGCGTTCGAGACGAAGGCTCCACCGTCGAGGAGTCCCGCGACGGTGATGTCTACGACTGGGGCGGGACGCAGGCCGATGTGATCTCCCCGCCACCCGGCGAACTTTTCTCCGAGACCAACGACAACTCGGTGGGCATCTTGCTAACCTTCGGCACCGCTCGCGTCCTGCTCGCCGGCGACGCCGAGAAGAAGGGCGAGGAGTACA
>JADDPY010000657.1:11624-13526 GCA_016781635.1 Rubrobacter sp. | reverse complement strand
ACCATCAACGCTCCCAAACCGGTCTCTACCGGACCCGGTACACGCCTCGGGCGGGGATCTAGGCCCTGCTAGGCGATCGCAGGTACAGGGCATCGCCAGCTCCCCGCTTAGCGCGGCAAGACAAGTCTATCAGAGAGCCGGCCGAACGGAGGGAGAGGAAGCTGACGAAGCTGTTTGGTAAATAGGCCCAACCAGCCTCCCGCAAGCTACCTGGCGCCGAATACGGCGGTCCCGATCTTGACGGAATCATACTCTCCTCCACCCTGGCCGAGGACGGCATGCCGGGAGGGGCACCGTACACCGCCGCCAAGGCCGGCCTGCACGGCCTCACCCGCACCCGGGCGAAGGAGCTTGCCCCGGTGGGGAGCCTCGCCAACGTGGTGATGCCCGGGCTGACCCTGACGGAGCGGGCGAAGGGGGCGATACCGGGGGAGGTCCTGGACGGAGAGGCCGCCCGCACGCCCACGGGCAGGCTCACGGCCCCGAAAGAGGTGGCAGCGCTGGTCGTCTTCTTAGGCTCCGCCGCCAACGGCCACGTCAACGGCGAGAACGTCTGAGTGACGTGCGGTTTATAGCTTCACGAGGGTGGCGGTCACCGAAATGCGAAGCGTCTACCTCACCGACCTCCACGGGGCCGAGTGGCAGCAGATCGCGCTCATTCTGCCGCCCGAGAGCTCCCGGGGACGTCCCCGCAGATAAATAAAAGCGGTGCTGCCCCGCACGGCATCTGGCCGATCCCGGACAACATGCGCGTCTACGTGGCGCTCCAGAAGCCCAACGCCGTGGACGTCATCGACATCTCGACCAACGAGGCCATCAACATGATAAAGATAGGCCAGGATCCGCGGGCCCTTGTCTACGTAGCCGGGGACGTCCCGGAGAGCGACAGGCACCAGAATCTCATTGAGCAGGTCCTGAACAAGCGCGTCGAGAACTCCACGTCACGCGTTGAGCCGCGCAGCCGCAGCCGTCCCCGGGCAGGACGCAGGCCAAGAACGCCCCGGCAAGGGCCAGGCTCCCGGCCACCCCGTAGGCCGCCACCGCGGAGACGAAGTTCCCCGGCCCTTTGCCCTGCGTTAGGAGAACCGGCGACGTTCCTACCGAGGCTACTTGAGCGAGCGACGGAGCGGCTTGCCGCCGAGGTAAGCGCTGGTCCTCCACGCACCGACGGCCCCGCCGACGGTGCCCAAGATCGTGTCCGAAACCGAGTCCAGGGGCGGATTGTAGATGTACACGGGGAGCAGGTCGGCGAGGATCTCGAAGATCTCCCACGCCACACCCCCGACCAGGCCGACGATCGCGCCCATGGCGAGCGCCCGGCGGCCCGAGACGGCAGGCAGGGCGCCGCGAAGGTGGGCGATCTCCGCGGCGAGGGCCACGAGGGCCAACCACGTCAGAAAGTGCGCCAGGTTGTCGAAGAAGATCCCCTCGTAGAAGAGGCCGAACGCCAACCCACAGAAGTCTAGCGCGAGGCTCGCGACCAGCATCACGCGAACGAAGCGCGACAGCTTCCTCGCCTTTCGAAAGGCTCTCAGCAAAGTTCCTCTCACCCCATCCCCGGCTCCTACCGCGTCCCGCCGCCGCTCGAGCGAGGGTTAGCAGCGCGCCAGTCGCGCCGCACTCCGGCTTCCTACCCCCGGGGTATCGTCCGAACCCGATCGACGCGCCTTCTCTCGGTGGCGGTTCTGCTACGCCGGGGCGTCACGGGGCGAGCGTGTCGACGACGGCCAAAAGTAGACCCGCCCAGGCAGCACGCCGCACAAAATCGCGAAGCATCATAACTCGCCCATCCGGCGAGTATACGCACCAGCCCCTGCCCCTTCCTGACGATTACAGCATGAAGATAGGCCACGCGCACCTCAAGGTTCGCGATCTGGAACGGGCGATCTCGTTCTACGAGGA